>PFGG01000064.1:188199-373569 GCA_002783405.1 bacterium (Candidatus Blackallbacteria) CG13_big_fil_rev_8_21_14_2_50_49_14
TCATGCAGCTTGAGCACCACATTGCCAATGCTGTGCGCTAAATCCAAACCGACTTTGCAGCCTTTGGCCTGGGCCAGGCGGGTAATCGAACGGATATCCAGAAATATTCCGCTGGTATAGTTCACAGGGCTAAGCAGGATCAGGGCAATGTCTTCGCCATGCTCTTCCAGCGCGGCTAAGATCTGGGTGCTGCTGACGCGGCCCTGTGCATCAGGTTGAAGTTCAATCAGGCTTTCATCTGGGTCAAAGCCATGGTAGCGAATTTGGGAGTCGACGGCGTAGCGATCAGAGGGGAAGGCCGGGCCTTCGATCAGAATTTTATGGCGATCGAGGGTCGGGCGATAGAAGGAAACCATCATCAGATGCAGATTGGTGGTGAGAGAGTTCATGGCCACCACTTCAATCGGTTTGGCTCCCGTCAGACGGGCCAGAGAGTCTGTCACCAGTTCGTGGTAATACATCCAGGGATGTTGGCCCTCAAAATGTGCTTTTACGGCCAGATTGCGCCAGTCGGCAAGTTCTTCTTCGATACAGGTTTGGGTGGTGCGCGGCTGTAAACCCAGTGAGTGACCACAGAGGTAAATGCACTCAGCGCGGGTTTTACCAGGGGGCATATAAAATTTAGACCTGAAATCCCGCAGGGGATCGTTGGCGTCCATGGTCTGAGCAAAATCCTGTGTGGCTTTGTATCTCATTCCATTTCCTCCTCGAACCGGTCTTTGATGCCCCCGTCATGAGACTCGCTTCATTATAACACCCTCCTTCTGAGAAGGGTTTTGGGGTGGGCAATTTGGTCATTCATTGTCGGGTGGAGAAAAAAACCGATTTTTGCGGGAGTTTCAATCGAATCGAGTGTCTGCGAGACTTGCAAAAGCTCCACCCAAGGGCAGGGTTTTGCTGTGGTATAATTCCCTGCAAATCCATGCACAAGGACATACCGCATGATCGAACTGAGAACTTTCACCTATATTGATATCCTTCAACCCCAGGTAGCGGCTTTTCAGGCCACGATTTCCCAGGGGTATCTGCCGATTGAAGGGCAGGCTTCATTGTTTATTGAAATTGGCCCCGGGATTGAAATCAACCGCCTGACCGATGTGATTCTCAAACGCACCCGTGTCAAGCCCGGCATGCAAATTGTAGAACGCCAGTTTGGCATTCTTGAAGTACATGATTTTGATCAGGCCGAAGTCCGTTCGGCTGGCGATGTGGTGCTAGAAGAGTTGGGCATGACGATCAATGATCGGATCAAACCCCAAATCATGACCAATCAAATGATTACCGGCATCGATCCCCACCATTCCATGCTGATCAACCGCATGCGACACGGCGATATGATCAAAGCGGGTGAGACCCTCTTTGTACTTGAAACCTATCCTGCTGGATATGCCCTTTTGGCTGCCAACGAAGCTGAAAAAGCTGCGCCACTGAAAATTCTTGAAATCCGTTCCTTTGGTGCCTTTGGCCGTCTGCATCTGGCGGGTGGCGAAGACGAAATCAAAGAGGCTGTCAAGGCCTTGAAATACACCCTCGAAAAAATGGAGGGCCGGGTCGAGACAACGGCCGGAGACGCGTGAAAACATCCCGAATACCTGGCTTTTACCTGCTCTCAATTGAGCAGCGGATTGAAAAACTGGCAGAAGTCTATGAACTGGTCGTTGATGAAGTTGAGGCCCTGAGTTCTCAGGGGGCCTTAACGCTTGAACAGGCCGATAAAATGATCGAAAATGCTGTGGGTATTTACAGTTTGCCCATGGGCGTTGGCGCGAATTTTCTGATCAATGGCAAAGAATACTTGGTGCCGATGGCGATTGAAGAACCCTCTGTGGTTGCTGCTGCCAGTTTTGGCGCCAAGATCATTCGCGAAGCCGGTGGGTTTGTCGCCACCAGCACCGAACCCCTGATGATTGGTCAGATTCAGGTCGTAAACTGCCCTGATTTTGCTGCGGCAGAGGCCGCTGTTCTGGCCGCCAAAGAGGCCTTGATATCTGAAGGCAATAGCTATATCCCCAATCTGGTCGCCCGTGGTGGCGGCATGCGCGATATCGAAGTGCGGCAGCTGGGCAGCGAAAATTCACGCTATGGACGCATGATGGTCGTACATATTCTCGTGGATACCTGTGATGCCATGGGGGCGAATCTGATCAATACCACCGCCGAAGGGCTGGCCGCAAGCATCGAAAACCTGACCGGTGGCAAAGTCTATCTGCGTATTCTCTCCAATCTGGCTGACCGCCGTTTGGCCAAGGCCCGCGCTGTGATTCCTCCTCACTGTTTTGATACCAAAAATCTCAAGGGCGAAGAAGTGGTGGAAGGCATTGTGCAGGCCCAAAACTTTGCGGTTTTGGACCCCTACCGGGCCGTGACGCACAATAAAGGCGTTATGAATGGTGTCGATGCGGTGGTGATGGCGACTGGCAATGACTGGCGTTCTGTCGAAGCTGCTGCCCATGCCTATGCTGCCCGTGACGGACAATACCGCTCGATGACCGAATGGTACCGGGATGATGTCGGCAATCTTGTCGGCGAACTCGAATTGCCGATGGCCTTGGGCATTGTGGGTGCGGCGGTTTCCCTGCATCCGATGGCGAAAATCGCGCTTAAATTCGCACGGGTACGCAGTGCCCGTGAATTGGCTGAGGTCTGTGTCTGCGTGGGATTGGCTCAAAATCTTTCAGCCATTCGTGCGTTGGCGACCGATGGCATTCAAAAAGGCCATATGGCCCTGCATGCCCGTACCGTGGCCATGACCGCAGGGGCGACAGGGGAGCAGATAGATACGCTGGCAGCCCGTTTGGTCAGTCTGCGAGATGTCTCGGTGACACGTGCCCGTCAGTTGATCGAAGAAGAGCCTGCTTCCGCTTCATGAGTTTTGCCAGGGCGTGTGCCAAGCTGATTCTGATGGGCGAACATGCCGTGGTGTATCAGCAGCCGGCTCTGGCTTTGCCTTTGCCTCAACTCGAGGCCCAGGTCAGAATCGAAGCCTCTGAATCTGCGGGTATTTTACTTGAGGCCCCTGATCTCCCCGCGCTCTGGGATTTGCCCGAGCCGCCCCAGTCCTCCCCGGAGCCCTTAATTGAAACTTTGGTTCGCGCCCTGGATGCGCTTCAAGCGCCTTGGCCGGCCTGTACCGTACGGATAGAAAGCAAAATTCCGGTGGCACGGGGCTTGGGAAGTGGTACTGCAGTGACCACTGCGCTTTGGCGGGCCATGGCGAATTATTGCAATGTTTATCCGGGCTTGGAACAGAGCCTGGATTTTGTGCAGGGCATGGATCAGCTCTACCATGGTCGCCCCAGCGGGATTGATGCCCAGGTGATTGTGCGTGAAATGCCTTTGCGATTTATGCGTCCGGATCATTATTCAAGCCTGGATTTGGCCCAGCCGCTGTCTCTCTTGGTTGCAGATTCAGGTCAGCAGGCTGCTACCCGTACCCAGGTTGAAAAAGTAGCAGAATGGCGTTTGGCCCAACCGGAACGCAGTGAATGGGTTTTTCAGGAAATCGGCGCCTTGGTGGCGCGGGCTGAATCCTGCCTTGCCAAGGCTGAAATGGAGTCGCTGGGAATCTTGATGAACCGCAACCAGGAGCTTTTGATTGAAATGGGTGTTTCAACCGATGGCTTGAATCAACTTTGCTCTGTGGCCCGGCAGGCCGGGGCTTTGGGGGCCAAGCTTTCTGGGGCCGGGGGAGGCGGTGTGGTGGTCTGTCTGGTTTCCCCAGAAAGCCAGCATTCAGTCAGCGAAGCATTAAACGCAGCGGGAGCAGTGGCTGTTTATCAGGTGCGGGTTCCTGCAAGGGAGGAAATCAATGGCTGACGAGTCTTTACGCCAACGCAAACTGGATCATATCTCGATTGCCTTGGGGCCACGTTCACAATTTTCACAACCTGCGGGTTTTGAGTTTTACCAATTTATTCACCAGGGGCTGCCAGAACTAGACCTGGCTGAGATTGACCTGAGCTGTACGTTTTTAGGAAAAAACCTCAAAGCTCCCCTTTTGATTTCATCGATGACGGGGGGCCCGGCCCAGGGGGGGGAAATTAACCACCATTTGGCCTTGGCTGCACAAAATACAGGCATTGGCATGGGGGTGGGCTCTCAGCGAATTATGCTGGTCGATCCTTCAGCCCAAGCCAGTTTTCAGGTGCGTGATCGGGCTCCAGATATTCTGCTTTTGGGAAATTTAGGGGCTGTCCAATTGAACGACGGTTTTGATGTCAGCCATTGCCGTGCTGCCGTAGAGGGAATTGGGGCCGATGGTCTGTATCTTCACCTCAATCCCCTCCAGGAGGCGATTCAGCCTGAAGGGGACACCAATTTCAGCGGGCTTTGGCCTCAAATCGAAGCCCTTTGCCAGCACCTGCCTTTTCCTGTGCTTTTAAAAGAGTGTGGCTGTGGCCTTTCGGGAGATTTGGCGGCCAGGGCAGTACAGGCCGGAATTGCTGCCCTTGAAATCAGCGGTGCTGGAGGCACATCCTGGGCCTTGATTGAATCGCAACGCAGCCTGGAACCCATGCGCCGTCAATTGGGTGAAACCTTTGCCGATTGGGGCATTCCCACCCCGATTTCACTCCAGCTCTGTCGCGAGGCAGCACCCAGTATGCCTTTGATTGCTTCCGGTGGGGTTCGCAATGGCCTGGATGCCGCCAAAGCCTTGGCCATGGGGGCCGATCTGGTCAGTGTGGCCCGCCCTTTTTTACAGGCTGCAACAGAATCAGCTGCCGCTGTAGAGGCCCGCATTCAGCTCTTTTTAATGGAGCTGCGCGTGGCGATGTTTTGCGTGGGCGCTAAGAATTTGGCCGAGCTGCGGGGCAAGCCTCTTTTTCGGATTTAGGTTGCATTTTACCAGTACCTATTTAGGAGTGGGCAATGAAAAATCTGTTTGGTGAACAACGTGAACTAAAAGCTATTCTGACTTCTAAGCGTGCCAATCTCTTTTATTTAGAGCATTGTCGAGTAATGGTTAAAGGCGGTAAAGTTGTTTTCTTAACAGAAAATTCTGAAGAGAAGCAATATTGGAATATCCCAATAGCGAATACCTCGGTTGTACTTTTGGGAACAGGAACTTCGATTACGCAGGCTGCTGTTAGGTTAATGGCTTCTGCTGGGGTTATGTTGGGATTCAGTGGCAGTGGAGGAACTCCTTTGATCTCTGCAACTGAAATTGAGTGGTTATCGCCTCAGAGTGAATATCGACCGACAGAGTATATGCAGGCCTGGATGTCTTTTTGGTTCGATGAGCAAAAACGTCTGATTGCTGCACAGCTGTTTCAGAGGGCAAGATGTGATTTTATTGAAAACGTTTGGTCAAAGGATCGAGAATTACAGGGATATGGGTTTTATCTAGATGATAGGGACATCTCTTCTGCTTTAAGTCAATTTCGTAAGTGTATTCCTGACTCAGTTTCAACAACTGAGTTACTTCAGGCAGAGGCTCAATTCACCAAAGCACTTTATAAAATAGCTGCCAAAAGAACGAAATACGGTGGTAAGTTCGTTCGTGAGCGATATTCTGAGGACGGAGCTAATTCTTTTTTGGATCATGGCAATTATTTGGCTTACGGTTTAGCCGCAACCACACTTTGGGTATTAGGAATTCCGCATGGATTTGCCGTGATGCATGGAAAGACCCGGCGCGGAGCCTTGGTCTTTGATGTGGCTGATTTGATTAAAGACACCTTGATTTTGCCTTGGGCGTTTATTTGTGCTCAGGAAAATTTTAAAGATCAGGAGTTCAGGCAGCAATGTCTTGAAGGTTTCAGTAAGTATCAGGCATTGGACTTTTTATTTGAAAAAGTTAAATCAGTGGCTTTTGCTGTAGGGCATTCATCGTGATTGTGACCTTTGTTGCTCAGTGTGAAAAAAAAGCACTGGATAAAACCCGGATGATACTTGATTCCTATGCTTCTCGTATTGGGGATAGAACTTGGCAAACCGTGATTACCCAAGAGGGGTTAAATGCTGTGCGCCGTTTGCTGCGTAAATCAGCTTCAAAAAATACAGCCGTTGCCTGCCACTGGATTCGCAGTCATCGTCGGACTGAGCTGATTTGGATCGTGGGGAACCGTCATAAATTCAACGCTGAAGGCCATGTCCCCGTTCACACCACACGTGCTCAAGTGATCAATACTGAATGGGAAAATAACTGGCAGTATATGCCTGTTATTAATGCTCTGTCTGCTTTGGCTGCCCTTTTTCATGACTGGGGTAAGGCGACCTTGTGTTTTCAAAAGAAATTACAAGCATCAAAACCTATTGCGGATCCTTTGCGGCATGAATGGATTTCCTGTTTGCTCTTAAATGCTTTGGTTCGTCAGCATGATTCCCAGGATGCGTTATGGTTGAGTCAGCTTGTTCAAACAGGTGTTAGCCAAGACCTATTGAATTTTGATTTAAAAAGAATTCAAAAGCCATTGGCAAACCTACCCTCAGCAGCAAGTCTCATTGCTTGGTTGGTGCTTTCCCATCATCGTTTGCCTTTAACAAATAAAGACTTGCGTGGTCATGCTTTGGGATCTTTTCAAGAGTTTTTTGTTTTGGTTGCCGCTGATTATGGCTATGAGAATCGCTTAGAACCTCGAGAATTTGAGCAGCGATTACCTGACTGTTTTGTATTTCCCCAGGGGTTCCTCATTGAATCTGAAGCTTGGAATAAACAACTCAAAAAATGGGCTTCTCGATTGCTCAATTGTTTACCCCTTTTAGAAAAGGCAATTCAAGACGGTACTTGGCGACTGATTCTGCATTATTCCCGCTTATCCTTGATGTTGGCCGATCACCACTATTCATCTCAGGCTGCCGATCAGAATTGGGTATCCAGCATTCGTCTTTTCGCCAATACAGATCGCCTTACGGGCACATTTAAACAAAAACTAGATGAACATTTGGTGAGAGTTGCTGAAAATGCTTTAAAAATCAATCATTTTTTACCCGCTTTTGAAACCACACTTCCACTTGCACAGGATATTCGCCCGTTGAAAAAGAAAAGTCAGGGAATATATATCTGGCAGGATAAAGCTGTTGAGGCCATAAAAACATGGCGTAGAGAGACGCTTGAATCTTCAGTTTCAATCAGTCAAAGTGCTTTTTTTGCTGTTAATATGGCCAGTACAGGTTTAGGAAAAACGATGGCGAATGCCAAAATCATGCGTATCTTGTCTGAGGATGGAGACAGTTTACGTTATATTCTGGCCCTGGGGTTAAGAACGCTAACTCTGCAAACAGGGGATGAATACCGAAGTAGAATTGGTTTAGATGATACAGAATTAGCTGTTTTAATCGGTTCTTCAGCACTTCAGCAATTGCATTCTCTTGATAGACAGACATCACTTAAGCAGGACTTTTCAGAATCTGGTTCTGAATCTCAAGAACCCCTTCTGGAGGGGGAAATTTATTTTTCTGCGCCTGTTCTAGAGGAAAGGCTGAATACGGTTCTCAGAAGCGAGCGGGATCGTAAATTTCTCTATGCACCTGTATTGGTTTGCACTCTCGATCATATGATGGCTGCAACAGAAACTATTCGGGGAGGGCGATATATTTTGCCCTCCCTTCGCCTGATGTCTTCAGATTTAGTCATTGATGAGATAGATGATTTTGATGGCTCAGATTTGATCGCGATTGGACGACTGATTCATTTGGCTGGAATGTCTGGACGCAAAGTTATGATTTCTTCGGCAACGATCCCCCCCGACTTGGCTGAAGGTTATTTGCATGCTTATAGGCAGGGTTGGCTTCTGTATGCAAAAAGTCGAAATCTCAGCCAAAAAATTAATTGTGCCTGGGTAGATGAGTTTAAAACAGAGATTAAGGTTCTTGATGCAACTGAAAATGCTGTAGAACAGTACCATGGTTTTCATTCAGACTTTATTTTCAAACGCGTTAAAAAACTTTCAGATCCGCTCAAAACACCTGTTCGTAGGAAGGCGAAAATTATACTTTGTGATTCTCTTAAAACTGAAGAATCTGCTCTTTCGTTGACAGAAAGATACTTTGAGCTTATTCGAAAGAGTGCACTTGAGAAACACCGCCAGCATCATCTTGTAGATCCTGTTTCGGGTAAGCGTATTTCTTTTGGCTTGATTCGTGTCGCAAATATTTTACCTTGTATTGAATTGGTAAAGTTTTTACTTCAGGCCCCTTGGGAAGAAGGGGTCGATGCAAAAATAATGGCCTATCACAGCCAGCAAGTTTTGTTATTGCGCAGTGCTCAGGAAAAGCATTTAGATCAAGTTTTAAAGCGAAAGGATGAGGATGAACGGTCTCCTGCTATTTTTCAACATCCTGTGATTCGTGCTCACCTTGAAAACTCTGAAGCTGAAGATATGGTTTTTATTTTGGTGGCAACCCCTGTTGAGGAAATCGGAAGAGATCATGATTTTGATTGGGCTGTGGTGGAACCCTCTTCCTTTCGTTCGATTATTCAGTTGGCAGGTCGTGTTTTACGTCACCGTGACAAGCGAGTTGAATCTGAGAATATTGCCCTGATGCAATATAATCTAAAGGCACTTCAAGGAAAAACGCTTGCTTATCACAGGCCAGGATACGAAAGAAAAGCAGGAGAATTCAATGGAAAACTTCACTTATCAACCCATGATCTAAATATACTTTTACAGGGAAGTCAGATTGAAGAACAGATTACAGCCATTCCACGCATTCAGAAGCCAATTGAACTGCTTCCGCAGGAGCGTTTTGCTGATTTAGAACATGAAACCATGGCGTATCTCTTAAGCTCTTATCAAGCCTTGGGCTGCGAAACCCTTCAGGGCTGGTTGACCCAAAACTGGTGGTTATCTGCATTGCCACAAAAAGAAAATCCCTTTCGCAAAGGTCAAAATACCCTTTCTCTCACCTATATTTGGGAAGAGGGAAATCTGTGCTTTATGGAAAAACACAAGCAGGGTGATTTTCATCGTGTGGAGCAGATTTACAATATCCAAAATTTTATTCTGCCAGCAGAATTTGAAAACCGCCTTTGGTTGAAGCGTGATTATCTTGCTCTTTTAGAGGAAATGGCCACTGTTTTGAAAGAAAGTATGACCCGTGTCTCCCAGCGGTTTGGCGAGATTCAATTTGCTTTTTATGAGAACCAAAGGGGTTTGATTTACTCAGATCAATTTGGTTTATTCAGAAGCTCAGACTAAATTTATTTTCGGCCTTGCACGGCATTTAATTTTGGTGTATAAAGCTGTATTCCTTTTGAAGGAGAATAAAAGTGGATCCAGCTATTCAAAGTTTCCTTGACAAGCGTAAAGAGGACTGGTTAAAGGGCAGGCTAAAAAACAATCTGTCTGAAGAAGAACAATCTGCTTTGCTTCAAGAAGCAGGTGAAAAATTTTCATTGGTTGAATGGCTTCCTGATGCTGCCAAGCGTGCAGGCCAGTTATCGCTGGTCAGTCACCCCAGTAAATTCAGCCATCCTGGCTCTTCATGTACTGCGATTATTGCTGATGCCCCCTACGCACCTGATGGTTTTCTTCGATCGGGGAATCTTGTAACTGATTTGGATTGGTTTGGCAATGCAGCTGCATTAGATGTAAATAAATTTTTATCTCTTATTCTCATTGATGGAAAAACGATTTTAGAACATCTTGAAACAAATTCGGAGTATATTCAGAATGAATTTAGTATTTCAACTGAATCTTACCGAAATTTGGCTCAGGGATTTTTGAGTGTCAAAAAATCGAATTCAGATTTTTTGACACATGAAAGAATTAAACAGGTTTATTTTCCTGTTGAAGAAGATTACCATCTGCTCTCAGTGTTGACCCCTTCAGGAATTTTATTTGAGTTGACTCAACAAATTCGAGAACTGAAATTTTCTGAGGCCTCAAAACAAGCCAGAGAAGATAAAAAACACGATCGTTTGAATACCCAAGGTTATGATGATGTGTTTAATCTGACGCTTATAGGGTTTGGGGGCACCAAACCTCAAAATATTAGTGTGTTGAATAATCAAAATGGTGGCAAAGCCTATCTTCTACCCAGTTTACCTCCTGTGCTTGAACAACGGGAATTAAGGCTGCCAACACGAGACTTTTTTAGAGAAACTTTGTGGTATCGGCATTTTCAAGAATCTTTTCAACGCATGCATCGGCTTTTAATTGCAGATATTAATAATTTGAATATTCGTCAAGGTCGGGATCACTGGATTTTATCCATTCTGGATCAGGTTTTGCAAAAGGTCTGGGCATTTCGTGAGCAACCTCAAGGCTGGAGTGAGGGGCTCAATTATAAGGATTTACACAAATACCAAAAAATTTGGCTTGATGATCTTTATTTGGATGAACGCATATCCGAAACAGATTGGATAAGTCGCGTGATTGAAGATTTTTCCCGTTGGTTTATCTTTGCTTACGCCAAGAATTTAGGGGATTTGGCTTTGCCTTTGAAAGATGACGATTTTTACCAGCATTTAAAATCTTTACTGCACAAGCACGAAGAGGCTTTCCTATGAGACGCGTCTTTCTTATTCCACAGATTTCAATACAAAATGCCAATGCACTTTCGAGCCCCTATACGATTGGCTTTCCTGCCATGACTGCTTGGTTGGGAGCTGTTCATGCTTTGCAGCGTCAAATGAATCAAAATGGGTATGCCAAGCTTCGTTTTGAAAAGGTTGCGGTTTGTTGTCATGAGCTAAATTTGCAAACCTATAAGGGCTTGGGCGATTTTGATGCTTCGATTATAGGAACTGGCAATCCTTTGAATAGAGAGGGAAAACGTCCTTCGTTTATTGAAGAAGCTCGCTGTCATTTACGGGTTTCTTTGGTCGTGGAGTATTCGGGTTTAAGCTTGCTTGAGCAAGAAGATAACCAATGGCTGGACTTGCTTTCAGAACTATTGCATTCTGGTTTAAAACTGGCTGGTGGAGATATTCTCAATTTTAAGCCTCTTCATGCCATGACGATTCATACTGAAGAAGAACTGAGAAAATTAACCCGTCGCTTAATGCCCGGCTATATTTTGATGGAACGCCGAGAACTGATGCAAGAGGCTATGAATAGCGGCCAGGATGCTCTGACTGCGATGCTGGATTATCTGAAAATCCAAAACCGCAGCCAAGAAAACGATGCTGGGCAGGTTGTCTGGTCTGCTCAGAGAAAGCATTCAGGTTGGATTGTTCCCATTGCGGTGGGCTTTCATGGCTTAACTCCTTTGGCGCCAGCTAAACATCAGCGGGATTCGCATACCCCCCATCGCTTTGCTGAAAGTTTGGTCACCTTGGGAGAGTTTGTGATGCCCTATCGGATTCAGTCTCTGGATGAAATGTTTTGGTATTATCAGACCGATTTGGAACAGAATTTATATCTTTGTCAACAAACAAAAAGTGGGAGAGAATAACCATGGCAAAAAAAGAAGAAGTGGCTTCTGTATTGGCTTTTGAAAAAAAATTGGTACCCTCTGATGGCTATTTATATGGCACGTGTTGGGAGCAGCGAAATGAAAATGCGATGCCCTTAAGTGTTATGGAAAAATCTGTTCGGGGAACCATTTCGAATCGGTTGAAAAAGGAATTGAAAAGCGACCCCGCAAAATTGGATGCAGAAGTTGAAAAACCCAATCTGCAGACCGTAGATTACTGTGCATTGGGAGTGGAGCAAGATACGCTTAAATTGCAATTTACACTCAAAATTTTAGCGGGTGCTGAGATTCCCTCAGCTTGTAATAATAATGAATTTCAAAAAACTCTCACAGCAGCGGGTCAAAAATATATTGAGAGTGAAGGTTTTTCTGAGTTGGCCCGTCGCTATGCTGTGAATATTGCCAATGGACGTTTTTTCTGGCGAAATCGTGTAGGCGCTGAAAAAATGGAAATTCAGGTGAAGGATGTTCATTCACCTGAAAATACTTGGATTTTTGATGCCACAAAATTTAGTGTTCAAGATTTTGATTGTTCTAATGCTCAGATAGCTTCTCTGGCCCAGCAAATTGCTTTGGCCTTATCAGGTAAACGCAGTTTTCTGTTGCTGGAAATCAATGCCTATGCCTTGATAGGAACAGCTCAGGAAGTCTATCCCAGTGAAGAATTGGTGATGGATAAAGGCAAAGGCAAGAAAAGCAAAATTCTTTATTCAGTGAATAATATCGCGGGCATGCACTCTCAAAAAATTGGCAATGCGTTAAGAACCATCGATACTTGGTATCCCGAAAATGATGAAATGAATGGGAGGCCAATTGCCATTGAGCCTTATGGGGCAGTTACCAATCTTGGACGAGCATATCGTACTCCTAAAGACAAAGCTGATTTTTACACACTGTTTGATCGTTGGGCTCGTGGAGAGAGTTTGAGCAATAAGCAAGATGAGCATTTTGTCATGGCTGTGCTTGTTCGGGGTGGCGTTTTTGGTGAAAGTGGCAAGGAGTAATGAATGGAGGTTTTTCAACAACTTACCCTTCTTCCCACACCAGAGGCCGGTGTTTATTTTTTATGGGAAAAAATATTTCAACAGGTTCACTTGGCCTTGGTTGAGATCCAGAACCCTGATGGCCAGATTTCTGTTGGCATTTCTTTTCCTGATTACGATGGGCAATCTCATTTTTTGGGTGAGCGTTGCAGGTTCTTTGCAACTGAAAGAGATTTATTGGAAAAACTTAGAATGAAACAATGGCTCTCACGTTTCAATGACTATGTTGATTTATCCGGTATAAGAGATGTTCCTGATCGGATTGATACTTATGCTGTTTATCGGCGTCTACAACCAAAATCTAGCATTGAACGTTTGGCGCGTCGAAAGGCAAAGCGAGAGGGACTTTCTTTTGAGCAGGCAATGGCATTTCTGCAAAGTTTTAAACCTCAAGAAGTGAGAACGCCTTATATTCTGATGAATAGTCATAGCTCTGAACGTCGGTTTCAGCTGTTTATTCAAAAAGAAGTGGTTGAGAATCCTGTGTCTGGGTATTTCTCAACCTATGGTTTAAGTAGTCACTCAACCGTGCCAGAATTTTGACCAATATTTTTGAGGCTTTTTAGAAACTAGATGAGTATTGGCTTTTGGCTCATATAATAATTGATTCATTTTTTTGCTATTTAGTGGCTTAAAGTCAGTTCTGATCAACTTATTAAGCTTTTTTATTATGGTTCACTGCCGCACAGGCAGCTTAGAAATTGGTGCGAAAATCGCGCAGTAATATGCGTCAGTTCACTGCCGCACAGGCAGCTTAGAAAAAAAATTTGAGACGAGAAAGCGCTTTTCGATAGTTCACTGCCGCACAGGCAGCTTAGAAAATGATATTGCCGATACTGTTGATATCATGCTCGTTCACTGCCGCACAGGCAGCTTAGAAAAATTTGATGAACCCAATAACATTTTCTCCAACGTTCACTGCCGCACAGGCAGCTTAGAAAATAGAGAGGCATTTGGGGCTTTTTTATCAGCTGTTCACTGCCGCACAGGCAGCTTAGAAAGAAAAGAAACCACGCTGCCAGTGGCTTCAGTGGTTCACTGCCGCACAGGCAGCTTAGAAAAGAAAAATAATTCAGTTCAAAGAGCAACCAGAGTTCACTGCCGCACAGGCAGCTTAGAAAATGACGCAGCTTATTCCGCAATTGGTCACGACGTTCACTGCCGCACAGGCAGCTTAGAAAAAATGTCAGCCGCCGATTGTCCTGGGGCTCCAGTTCACTGCCGCACAGGCAGCTTAGAAATATGCAAATGGGGTTGCAGCAGACGCAGGGTTGTTCACTGCCGCACAGGCAGCTTAGAAATATGTTTCTCAATACGTTACAAGGTACACATTGTTCACTGCCGCACAGGCAGCTTAGAAAACAGAAAGCCGGGGGGTTTGTCCTGATTTGAGGTTCACTGCCGCACAGGCAGCTTAGAAATGCCATAACCTTATCTGAGCGTGCCAATGCGAGTTCACTGCCGCACAGGCAGCTTAGAAACAAAGTTTTGAAAGCGTTTGCCATCCCATAAGGTTCACTGCCGCACAGGCAGCTTAGAAATTAAAAAGGGCACTTCTGAAACTGAGATTATCGTTCACTGCCGCACAGGCAGCTTAGAAAAAACAATGCCCACGAAAATACAGAGTGGTGTAGTTCACTGCCGCACAGGCAGCTTAGAAATCTAAATTATTCGGACGCAGCCTGATCATTATGTTCACTGCCGCACAGGCAGCTTAGAAATGGAAGTGGAAACAGGGGCAAATACAACCGACGTTCACTGCCGCACAGGCAGCTTAGAAATGCGCAGGACTCACCTGCCCGGTAAAAGTCTGGTTCACTGCCGCACAGGCAGCTTAGAAAATGCCCTGCGCTGTAGCCAGGCTGGCCCGGTGGTTCACTGCCGCACAGGCAGCTTAGAAAAATTAGGATCGGTATAATCGTCAATGGAATCGGTTCACTGCCGCACAGGCAGCTTAGAAATCAATAAAGCCCCTGAACTCTGCTGATTCGTAGTTCACTGCCGCACAGGCAGCTTAGAAAAATATTTACAACGATTTGCGGGTTTTGGCCCTGTTCACTGCCGCACAGGCAGCTTAGAAAAAGGCACGATTCAAAACAGTCATCACAGATTCGTTCACTGCCGCACAGGCAGCTTAGAAATATCGGCAGAATTATGATTTCCCAGATTATTTAGTTCACTGCCGCACAGGCAGCTTAGAAATTACTGATGTTTACGATTCGATTATGTTGAATGTTCACTGCCGCACAGGCAGCTTAGAAACAGGATCAGCAGGAAGAGATTCCTTGCCAGTAAGTTCACTGCCGCACAGGCAGCTTAGAAAAGGCAGAACCTCACAACGAAAAAATGGTCTGTGTTCACTGCCGCACAGGCAGCTTAGAAAATTAAGCCAGGCGTGCTTGAGTTCATATATGGGTTCACTGCCGCACAGGCAGCTTAGAAATGGAAAGGGTTGGGGAAGCCAACAAAATAATTGTTCACTGCCGCACAGGCAGCTTAGAAAAACTGTATCAACCGATTTGCCTGCATGGGGCAGTTCACTGCCGCACAGGCAGCTTAGAAAAGAAACCGCATTCTGACAATCGATTCCCATTTGTTCACTGCCGCACAGGCAGCTTAGAAAGTGAGGCCCTGAGCCTATTGATTCTGGGAACCGTTCACTGCCGCACAGGCAGCTTAGAAACTCAATCGCCAGGTTTTTACGGTAAGAATTTTCGTTCACTGCCGCACAGGCAGCTTAGAAACCCAATAAAATCATCTTCTGCATGGGGAGAGAGTTCACTGCCGCACAGGCAGCTTAGAAATTTTCTCGATCATATGTTTTATATAATTTAGAGTTCACTGCCGCACAGGCAGCTTAGAAAAATAAGCTGGAAGTGTGGGTCAATGGTGTAGCGTTCACTGCCGCACAGGCAGCTTAGAAATACTCCAGAGCAGATTGAAGAAATAAATAATTGTTCACTGCCGCACAGGCAGCTTAGAAAGCAGTGGCGTTAACCACGGAAGGCAATTTCAAGTTCACTGCCGCACAGGCAGCTTAGAAATTCTGATCTTCCAAATCTGGCGGAACCACTTGGTTCACTGCCGCACAGGCAGCTTAGAAACAGGGCTTGAGATAACACTGAATCGGAGTGCCGTTCACTGCCGCACAGGCAGCTTAGAAATCAATCCCGAGAACAATGCGGATAATATTTACGTTCACTGCCGCACAGGCAGCTTAGAAAATCATCCAGCAAGAACCCGTCAGTATTGAAAGGTTCACTGCCGCACAGGCAGCTTAGAAAACCCTTAGGCCCTGGCGCTAAATCAAAAGGGTGTTCACTGCCGCACAGGCAGCTTAGAAAAATAACAACACCAGAATTGCCAGATGTAACATGTTCACTGCCGCACAGGCAGCTTAGAAATGAAATGCCGTAATAACCTCCCGAATGAATATGTTCACTGCCGCACAGGCAGCTTAGAAAATAACCCGGACGAATGCGGGAGCTGAATTAATGTTCACTGCCGCACAGGCAGCTTAGAAATTGAAAGGGAGGTATAACGCCATATTAGCACTGTTCACTGCCGCACAGGCAGCTTAGAAATTTATGGCGAAAAGGCATGCAAAGAATTTTTGGTTCACTGCCGCACAGGCAGCTTAGAAAATAGCCCCTCTGATGAGATGGATGAACTGAAGGTTCACTGCCGCACAGGCAGCTTAGAAAATATCAAGTCCAGTAAAAGTGCGCATTAATAGGTTCACTGCCGCACAGGCAGCTTAGAAAATTCAATCTGCTGACTATATAGAGCTTGATGGGTTCACTGCCGCACAGGCAGCTTAGAAATATGGAACGCAGGCACTGCTGATGTAGACCTGGTTCACTGCCGCACAGGCAGCTTAGAAATACACGATAGACTGGCAGGTTCTGCCGGTTGTGTTCACTGCCGCATAGGCAGCTTAGAAAATACAGTCAACGGCTCTATTTTGGCTCAAACTGTTCACTGCCGCATAGGCAGCTTAGAAAGACAATGGATGACGCTCAAACAGATTGGGTAAGTTCACTGCCGCACAGGCAGCTTAGAAATGCAAACCCATCCGAGCATGCAGGTCAACAGAGTTCACTGCCGCACAGGCAGCTTAGAAAAGGCTGAGGGCCTGCGGTATTCAGGTTGAAGAGTTCACTGCCGCACAGGCAGCTTAGAAAAGAGCAACCAGGTCAGGCCGTCAACGTCCAGAGTTCACTGCCGCACAGGCAGCTTAGAAATTTATTGTTTATAAAAAAGGTCAATTGATTTGGTTCACTGCCGCACAGGCAGCTTAGAAAGCTCACAGGCCGGTCGCCTGTGGCCCACATAGGTTCACTGCCGCACAGGCAGCTTTATGTAAACCAGAAACTTTTAAGGCCTGACACTCCAGCGCCCTTCTACCAACCATTTATAGGTGGTCAGACCCTCCAAGGCCATTGGGCCACGGGCATGCAATTTTTGGGTGCTGACAGCCACTTCTGCGCCCAGGCCAAATTGTGCCCCGTCAGTGAATCGCGTCGAGGCATTGACATAGACGGCCGCGCTGTCGACCTCATCTAAAAACCGCTCGGCATGTTCACTCTTGAGGGTGAGAATGGCTTCAGAATGGCCACTGGAATATTGCGCAATATGGTCCAAAGCTTCATCGAGATCTTCCACCATGCGCACTGAAAGCACCAGGTCTAAAAACTCTGTGCCCCAATCCTGGTGTGTGGCGTGTACCAGTTTGGGATAATTTTCAGCTTCAAACAGGGGATAAGACTGCACATCAGCACGAATTTCAACCCCTGCAGGGGCCAGGCTTTCACAGAGCAGGGGGATCAGGTCTGGGGCGATCAGATGGTGAACCAAAAGGGTATCCAGTGCGTTGCAAACCGTGGGGCGCTGCACTTTGGCATTGTAAATCACAGGCACAGCGGCATCGAGATCGAGAAAGGCATCGGCATAGAGATGGCAAACCCCAATGCCCCCCGTGATGACGGGAATGGTGCTGTTTTCTAGGCAGAAACGGTGGAGTTCTGCACCGCCACGGGGAATCAGCATATCGATATACTTGTCGAGATGCAGCATCTGTTTGACCAAGTCGCGATCTGGGCTGTCGATCAATTGAATACTCTTGGGGTTCAGTTGCGCTTCCTGAAGTGCGGTTTGAAGGATACGCACCAGCACCTTATTGGTGCGCAGGGTTTCTTTGCCACCGCGTAAAATAACCGCATTGCCTGTTTTAAAACAGAGCACGGCGACATCGACCGTGACATTGGGACGAGATTCATAAATAACGCCCACCACTCCCAAAGGGGTGCGCCGCCGTTTGATTTTTAAGCCATGGGGCAGCAAACGCTGATCAAATTCTTGCCCCACAGGGTCTTCAAGACGGGCGACGGCTTCAACTTCGCGGGCCATGCCCTCAATTCTCGCTGCATCGAGGCGCAGACGGTCGAGCATGGCTTCAGAAAGCCCCTGTTCTTTGGCTTCACTGTAGTCAAGAAAATTTGAGGCGAGAATTTCTTCCTGGTGTTGACGCAAGGCCTGTGCCAAATTGAGCAAAATCTGATTTTTGAATTCAGTCTTTAAGCGGGCCAATTCACGGGCCGCTTGTTTCGCTTGCCGACCCAAGGTTTCTAAATCAGGGGCTGTTGCTGTCATTGGGGCGCACCTCGAGATTTTTTTTTCAGATTAGCATACTTAAGGGCCTGAGCGAAATTTTGTCTGAGCCTAAGTCTGACAGAAATGAATGCTCCTTGTTTGAACGCTTCAAAGGGCTTTAAACTGCCTTGTTTTTCCAGGCGGCTTCAAGCTGAGACTGCTCTGTTTGAGACAGTTTTAATTGCGCATAAAAAATTTGCTGAAGTGTTTTTTCAAGCTTTAAGCTGGGGCGTTTTCCAGCTTTCAATTCCGCTAAAAGGCTTTTGAAAGCAGCATACTCATTCTTGGGTCTCAAAACTGGCATTTGTGCCAAAGGACGGTGGTAAAGCTCAAGCAGTTTGCCTTTGCGTTTGCCTTCACAACTCAGCCAAAGCCATGCCAAGGGGCTGTTTAGCCATGCCAAGAGCCAGGGCAGAATATTGTCTGCCGCCTGAGCGGTGATGAAATAGACATCGGCACTGGCATACCAGGGCGTTTCGTTCCACGCTGCCAATGCTGTTTGGCTGCGCTGCGGCAAAACAAGTTTGGGGCCCTCAAAAATCGAGGCTTGTCGAGGCCAATGCAATTGCCACCAGGGCATTCTTCCCAATTGAACTTCGCGCCGGGCTGCCAGAATTGGATAATAGTCTTCTAAATGTTGGTATAGCCTGTCTTGAGGGGTGAGAAGGGCTTGGCGATCTGTATAAATAATCAGGTTTTTTGATTGTGTCTGAGCTGTCCAGGGCTCAATATCTGAGTTTTTGAACCAAGGGCGTAAAAGCTGTCGCTCATGCTCTTTTATGGGCCAGGAATGAATTTTTTTTTGATCCAAAACAAAGATACCAGATCCGGGTGGCTGTTTGATTCCGAATTTTTTACAGTGACCAAGTGTCAGGCGATCTGCGCCACTGACCAACCCTTGATGCAGTTGAGCGAAATCTTCTAATCGCGTAGGTTGTTTGCGAATTTTTTCAAGAATGCCCTCTAGGGTCGTGTCGAGAATTTGCAAACGCACGGGCTGGGCCATGCTAAGCTCGGGGCCTCTGAAAATTTCATCTTGACGCATTTCTCTGCGTATAAAAGCTGAAGTTGTTTGATTCAGAAGGTTATCGAGTGCCGCTTCTTTGAATTGACCTTTGCGTATGCACAGATTTAAACTCACTGGTAGCTCGGGTGCGTATCCCCGTTCAAAGACGGTTACAAGATTGTGCTGGCCCAAGGCACCTGAAAAGAGTCTTAATTCATGAAAATCTGTTATTTTGTGAATAATTGCTCTTTCTTTTAAGTCTCCTCTGAGTTTTTGCCCCTGACTGGAGGTTAATAAATAGCTGGTGGTCAAAAATCCAGCAATGGCACCCGGTTTGCTCCAATCCAGCACGCGGTGAAAAAAATAATAACTGAGATCAGAGCGGGCTTGATAAAAACCTTTTAAACTTCCCTTTTTTAAGGCTTCAAAGGACTTTTGGTGTCCCTTTTCTCCCAGATAAGGAGGATTTGCCACCCAGAGGTCAAAGCGGATGTCTTTCCCCCAGGGAGAGCCTTCTGCCAGGGTATCGCCTATAACGATCTGAAGTTTGCAATTCTCTGCACTTTGGGCCGAAGTCTTGCTTGCTTTCCAGATGCGCCAGCGCGTGACAGAGACAGCCAGCGGGTCGATATCTATGCCATAGATATTTTGACTCCAATTATAGTCAGAATGGTTCGGCAATAATTGTTTTTCCAAGCTTTTAAGTTCGGCAAGCATTCCCAGCAGTAAATAGCCGCCACCACAGGCCGGGTCACAAATTTTAAGTTCTTTTAAAGCCGAAACAAGCGCTTGTTTTTGAGTTTTGTCAAGAGAGAGAGTTTGAGCTTTTAAGAGGGCTTCGCTGGTTTTGGGGCTGAGATTTTGGTGGCGCTTTAAAAATGTTGAAAGCGTTTCCCGGCAAAGAAAACGCACCACAGGCCGGGGCGTATAAAAAACACCGGCTTTGCGTCTTTGTGTTTTGTTGTTGATCAGTTCAGAAAAACTTCCGATCCAATTTTCGATCGGCTGAAACCCTGATTGCTGCTGCTCCCAAACATGCCATTCAGCCTGAAAGTCTTTGAGAAAGTTCTCAGGAAGTTTTTGCCAGTGAAGAAATAAGTTTGAGGGGGGGGGGAGGTTTTCAGGCAAATGGAGAGGGGTTCCTCTGGCTTGATTCAGCTGACTTTCAAAGCTTGCCCAGGAGATGGGGCTGAGACCTGAATCCTTCAAGAAGAGCAATTGCAAAAGCAAAGCCTGGGCTTCGAATTCTGTGATGAACGCCAAGGCTTTTTCCAGAAACAACGCACAGATTTTCTCTGGCCAATTTACCACGGAGCTTAATCCAGAAACAGACGGCCAAAACGGGCGGGGGTGTGGTAATTCTCAAAGGGTACAGACCAGGCCGCAAAGGGGGTTACTTCCTGAAAACGGTTGCGGAAAAAATTGCCAGCCAATTCAATCCCTTTTTGTGGATTGATACCCAGTTCTCTGAGGGGAATGGCCATTTCAACTTGCCAGCCTTCACCGTGTGGGGCCACCGCACTTTTCCAGGAGCCATTCCAACTGCTGTCTCCGACACGCGCATCATAGCGTGTATTTTTACTGTTCAGGGCAAAATGGAAATATTTTTGCTTTTGCTGATTGGGGGCCAGCATGATTTCAACGGCGTCATCGGCACTGAAAATACGTTTATCGTCGGCGGAATTTGCTTCTGCGCTGACCCTGTCAAGATTGGGTTCTTCATTATCAAAGGCAAGGTAAAGATTGTCTCTGTCATAGCTCAGAAAAACACTGGTATTGATGCCATTTTCAGAATAGCCGTTATACCAATACTTGATTTTTATCTCTGTGGCATCCTGCCACTCTCCGGCGTCCAAATGCCCATCAATAATGGGGGGGGCGGGCGTCCAGGGCACTTTTGCAGAGGGAATCTGGCGTGTTGCTGGAATGACCACGACAGAAGGCAGGGTTGAAGGGGTATAGCCTTTGGCGCTGATTTCCTGGCGGGCTTTGATTGCGATCAGTTTTTCAAGGTAGCTCAAACGATCTTTGATTTCTTGCTTAAATAAGGCTGGCAGCGGTTTTTTCTCTAATTCCTGAAGCAGCTCGTCAAGCGGGGTTTGCAGTTGCAGGGCAGAATAAGATTTGCCAGGGATTTTGTCGTAGGTTGTTTTTAAACTCAAAAGTTGTGAACGAAAACTATTCAGGGCTTCAGGGGCTGGGGCTTGAGGATCTTCACTGACCCGATAAAGCCATTGGCCCATATCTGTTAAGAGGGTTCGTAAATCCAAAAGTAAATCTTCATGCGGTACCAGGGCGGGTTTGCGGAAGGGGCCTTGTTTGAGATCGGGCAGACTTTCTTTTTTGAAGTGAGCCAAGGCGAAAATTGAAAGGCCTCCGGTATTTAAATCCTGTAGCACGCCAATTTGACCAAAGATATCTTCAGGACTTTCAAAGCGATGTGCTCCCAAGACAGGATAGAGCATGTCCTGCCGTTTGCCGCCATTGGTTTCCCAATCCAGCCACAGGTTCAAATCCTTTTTATCGGGGGTATAGAACATGGAAGAGGCAAAGTCGATCCAGTTATTATCTGCCCAATGGCGCCAATTTTGCATTTTGGTGAGACGGCTGTAGGATTCGCTGCGAAAGACCGATCCTCCCAGCAGAACACGTTCCTTGCGGTAACCACGCAGATTTTGTTTTAATTTTCTAACCGTGGCGTTGACTTGCTCTTCACGCCACAATTGCCATTCCTGGAAAAGTGGGGTACCTTTGGCTATTTTTAAAGGGGGGAATTCGCCATGTTTTTTGAAGTATTCCTGGCGAAACCGTGTGGCGCTGATTGCATCTTCAGGAATGGCCTCGTCATAGCGGATATAATCCAACAGAATACCTTGAACTGGGTAACGATCCAACATTTCCTGAAATAAGTTGAAAACATACTCGCGGGATTCTGGGGCCGCTGCGCTCAGGAAGCGCGGAACCGATTTTGTATCTTCCATATCTGCTGGCATGGATGCCAAGGCCGGAACCCGGTTGAGAATGGGGTTGCCAAAGCCTGGTGAACGTACCCGAAATGTCCAGACCCAGGGAATGACCCGTAAATTTCGCTTTTGACTTTCACGAATCAGTTCCCAGAGTGGATCAAAGCCCAGATTTTTGAGTTCAGGATCCTGGTCTGTAAACCGGCTGTTGGGGTAAATCGCATAGCCACGCCGAAAAACCTCAGGATAGAGGGTATTGAATCCCGTATCCTGCAATTGATCCAGCAGTTGAGAGATTCCTTCCTGGCTTTTGGGCAAAGAACCTGCGTCGAGAAACATTCCCCGCATTTCTACCGGACGTGAAAGGGTCAACGAGAGCTGGGCATTGCGCAGACGGGTCAAAGCCAGATCGAGATCTTTTGATGCGGCCTCAAGGTCTTGGCGATTGAGTAAAAATTCAGTATTGATCAAGGCCAATTGTGCAATGACCTGATCAATCTCTGCCCGTCCAAGCGGGGCATCACGCCAGCGATCTTGAGACTGTTTCAGACGGAGCGTGACATTATTGAAAAGATTTTTTGCTTGCAGATAGTCTTTGGTTAAATTTTCGGGGTTGAGAGGTTCGCTGCGGCGCACACGGTAAACCGATTGATCGACGGGTTCTTGGGCTGCCTGTGTTGAAATGGCGATCGGCCAAAGGATGACTGATAGCAATAGTTTTCGCCAATGTGAAAGTTTAGACACGCGTAAAAGCTCCACTCTGAGATGCAGGCAGGATTTGCTTATCCGTTCAGCTTAAACGATTCATTGCGCTTTGGCAATTGGTTTTCAAGCGGGGCTATCTGTTGACATTTGCCTCTGAAACGTATCACAATTAAGCCTGTCGAGTGTGATTACCTTATTCGCCTTTTCTATTGGAGTGGCTTCATGTTTACAGGTGTTGTGCCTGATTCTGCCCTAGGTGCGGAAAGTTTTCTGGATGATGAAATTGAATATCTGGAGTTCGAAAACCTGATTGAGTCAGTGGCCGAACGCCTGGATGCGACATGGTCCTATAATCTGGAAGACGAAACTTATCAGATTGAATTTGTTGATTCCGAAGGCACCCTGCACGAAGCGGTTTCAGTGAGTTCAGAATTTTGTGAAGAAGGCTTCAATGAGGGCCGGGATCTTCTGATCTGTAAGGTTTATCTTACCGAGTATAGCGATGCGCAGGCCCATGTTTTGCCTGAAATTTTGCAACTGGCTCAGCAGCTGGTCTTTACAAAAGTCAGCATGAATGAACATCGGCATTTATTTTTAGTGGGCAAAGCGCTTTATCACCAGGAATTTGTTTCTGATGTGGTGACAACCATGGTCGAAGAAATGAGTTCCTTGGCTGCAGATTTTCGTTTAAAGCTTGAATCTGCCTCAAAATAATCCGCTGCTTTTTTTCCTGACTTGAATTTTTTTTGCGTTTTATGACACGCTGCTTCATTTTGCCTGTATGCTGTAAATAGGGGATTCGCCCTAGGAACTCTTATAGGAGCAAATGCAATGGCAGTGCAGAAAATCAAGCGTAAACAACGGGTCGGATTTGTTGCCAGTGGTGGTGCCGCCAAAGCTGCCTGCTACCATATGGGAGTGGCGCTTGCCCTGCAACGGAAAGGCTTTGAGTTTCGTACCGGCCTGAAAACCAAGTCTCCCCCTTTGGCTGGAAATGGACGTGAAATTGAAGTCTTGGTAGGATCTTCTGCCGGTGCCTTTGCCTGTGCTTTGATCGCCAGTGGGCATCCGCTTGAAGAGATTTATCACAGCTTTTTAGGCCATCGCAATCCGCGTTTTCCCAGCTTATCCTATGGCCAGATGCTCTATCCCAACCTCTTGGATTCGCTGCTTAAGTTTTTTCCCCGCTTGCCCAAAGCACTTTCTGTACGCGGCCACAAAAGTCTCGAATCTTTATTGCAGGCCTTTTTCTGCAGCAATGGCTTTTATTCTACAGAAAAACTTGAAAACTATCTGCGACGTTCGATTCTTCCTTCAAACCGTTTTGATGAGTTGGATCCAGAACTGTATATTGTTACGACGCTTTTGGATAATCCGGGGCGCTTGATTTTGGGCCCTAAGGATTTGGACCTGATGCGTAAGAAAGTTCATTTTTACGAAGAGGAAACCCGCTATGATACGCATGTGGATGTTTCACATGCCGCAGCGGCGTCTATGAGTTTGCCCCCAATCTTTAAGCCTTATCAGTTGCATACGTCTCAAGGAGATGTCTATACCTTCGATGGTGAAATTCGCAAAACGCTCTCTACGCATATTGCCAAAGATGCAGGTTGTGATTTGATCCTTGTTTCTTATACCCATCAGCCTTACCGTTATCGTAAGGAAATTGGTTCTTTGGCAGACTTTGGAATCCCATCCATTCTGGTTCAGGCCATTTACCAATTGGTTGAGTCTCGGATAATGGGCGCTCGGGACTTGCATGAGCAAAAAACGCGTGTCATGAACGAAATCAATTATTTCTTTGATAAAAAAGGGCTTTCAGCTCAACTCAAGGAAGAGTTTCTGCAACATATGATGGTGAAACTTGATTACAATCCCAATGTGGATTATATCTTTATTCACCCTTCAGATCATGAAGAACAGCTCTTTTTTTCTGACCATTTCAACCTTTCTTCTGAAACCATGGAGCAAATTGCTGAGAGTGGTTTTAGGAGTGCTATTCGCGCTTTAAAGGATTATCATTTTAGCTTTTCTGAACCCTTCTCTTCTTCTCAAGCCAGCTAAAATTCTAAACAAGATCAATTTTAATTTTTTAGCATTTTCTGTGTCTTTTATTTGAAATTCAGTATTCCAGTTGAAATCGAATGGACAGAAATTGAATGTATTGCTTGGAATGTGTGATTTGAAACACCAACAATTCCCGCTTATTTCGTAAGTAACTTCAAATGAATGTAATTATCCAAACTCGTTTTCTATATTTGAATTGTTTGACTCTTTTTTGAATAATTCTGAGTTTACTTGCAAAAAAACAAAGCTTTTATTATACTAAATACACTTGAATTTAGAATGAATCATTATTCTAATCTGGAAAGAAGGTTTGAATTTTGGCGAAAAGCAGAGAAGTTACCCTACAGAAAGCGCAAAAAAGAAGAGAAAAGCTTTTATTAGTTCTAGCAAATAAGCTTGAATTTATGTATATAAAAGATATTGCAGATTTATGCTCTCTCAAAACAGAAGATATTACAAATGATCTTAAGACTCTTTCCAGTCAGGGAATCTTGTCCCGTCGGGAAGATAAATCAAGTCATCCCGCTCGCTTAATGTTTAAGTTGAAGCCGAGTAAGATTCCAAAGGAAATAAAAAATATGAACAAATCGAATCAGAAATCCGTTCTTGGATCGAAAAAAACAGCTCAATCCAAAGCTGCCCCTGAACAAAATGGTTCTACTTCAACTGAGAAAGTAGAAAAAGCCCCTGCCAAGGCCAAGGCCCCTGCTAAAGCAGCAGCACCCGCCAAAGCCCCTGCTAAAGCAGCAGCTCCCGCCAAGGCCAAAGCCCCTGCTAAAGCAGCAGCCCCTGCCAAGGCCAAAGCCCCTGCCAAAGCAGCAGCCCCTGCCAAGGCCAAAGCCCCTGCTAAAGCAGCAGCTCCTGCCAAGGCCAAGGCCCCTGCTAAAGCAGCAGCCCCTGCCAAGGCCAAAGCTCCTGCTAAAGCAGCAGCCCCTGCCAAGACCAAGGCCCCTGCTAAAGCAGCAGCTCCTGCCAAAGCAGATGCTCCCTCAAAAAAAAAACCCGGACCTAAGCCCAAAGTCAAAGTTGAAGCTGCAGAAAAAGGGTTAAAACCAGCACAGGAAGCCGTTCTTCAGGTTTCTTCTGAAAGTTCTGAGCGTCCGGCACGTCGTCGGCGTTCTCCTTCAGGAGAAACCCGGCGCGGTATTCTTCAGGTTTTGGCTGAAGGAAAAATGTTGTCAAATCCTGAATTATGCCAACGTCTGAATCAAAATGCAGCGAATATGTACAAGATGCTTGCCCTCTTACTGGAGCAAGGCTTGGTGGTGCGTGAAAGAAAAGGGCGTTCCTACTATTTCAGATTGGCTTCTGATTCTGCGGGTCAGCCGCTTGTCACTTCACAGGCCAAAGACAATGGCAAACAGAGCTTTAAGCAACAGGATCTTGCCAGTGTAGATCTGCTGGTCGATCGCCTAGCAGATGCGGCAAAGTCGTTTTTTAGACAATTGCTGAAATAATTGATATTTAATCTCAATCAGGCCCTGGGCAGTTTTGCTCAGGGCTTGTTGCGTTTCAGGCGTTCGTATTGGATTTGTACAGAAGTAATCAACTGATTCTGATCGCCTTCCCACTGGGGTTGCCATTTGAGCGAAAAACTTTTGATTTGCCCAGGATCATTGGGGGGATAATAATTGATATCCGTTTGCCTGAGTTCGGGTTGAACATCGGGGTCCCAGCGAGCTTGGAAACGCAGTTGATCATGATCAAAGCGTATATATTCAAAGCCCAAATTTCCGCTGCTGATATTGGTGGCAGGTTTGGGTGGGGGGAGGTGGGATATATCTAATTTTGCCAAATCACGCAGACGATCCCGGCTGGAATCCAGATCTTTTTCTGTGGCATTTGTATCAAAGTTTTGAGGCTGATCCTGCTCGCCAAAGAGTCTGTCTAGAAAGCCCAAGCGTGAGCCTTCGCGTCCACCTGTGTTTTCTCCAGGTGATCCTGAGGCAGGGGAAGAATTGGGTGAAGGGTTTCCAGAAGCGTTTTCAGAACCTGTGGTATTTTCAGGCAAGCGCATCATATCATTGGCTTTTTTCTCAAAACCTTCGCCATCGGTCAGGAATTTTTCGTAATCTTCCCAGGATTTAAAGCCCGGCGGCAATTCTTCGGGCATCTCAAGATCTTGGTCGGCAAAGTATTTTTGTACTGCCTGTTTTCTTTGGGCTTCTCCCTCAGGCAAGTTTGCAGTGGGAGAAGGTATTGGCGTCGGGCTGGCCTCAGGCGAAGGAGAGGGTTTGCTCAGTTCGCTGGCTGAAGGGCTGGGCGTCGGCATGGGGGTGGGGCTGGGTTTGGCCAAAGCAGGACTGGGTTTTGCGCTGGGGGTGGGCGTTGGCTTTGGTTTTTTTGCGATCAAGTCTTCACCCTTTTGTGTGGGGGGAGCGGGCTCTGTCTTTTGAGGTTCTGTTTCGGGAGGGGGAGGCGATTGGGGGGGCAAGTTGACCGTTTCAACCTGGATGGGATCTTGAGCTTCCATGGTTTTTGCTGAGATTTTATGAAATTTCATGCTCCCAGCAAAACTGACAAGAACGACTCCATGAACCAAAAATGAAAGAATGCAAAAAAGCAAAAAAAGCAACTTCTCCCGTCGACCTTCTGCTCTTTGACGCTTAATGCGAATTGGAACAGAAGGCTTGGGAGAAAAGCTCTTTTTGCCGAAAAGACGACCGAAAAACCTGCGTAAAATAGCCGGTCTCCGGTGAATCTATCTTTTTTCCCGGATACGTGCAGATTTTCCGCTACGACTCCGGAAGTAGTAGATGCGAGCACGACGCACAGCGCCTTTACGTTTCAGCACGAACTTGGCGACGCGGGGAGAATGAATCAGAAAAGTACGTTCAACGCCGATTCCCTGAAACATTTTGCGCACGGTAACAGTCTGGCTGATGCCGCTGCCCTGGAGTTTAATAACGACACCTTCGAAAACCTGAACGCGTTCTTTTCCGCCTTCAACGATTTTGGCATGAACGGCAACAGTGTCGCCGGAACTCATGGTAGGTACATCGTCTTTCAACTGGGACTGGGTAATTTCTCTCATCAGTTGTTGTGACATGTCTGAAATCCTTATCCTTCCTGGGCCACAGCTTGAGAATAAACGCTGATTTTGCGATCTCTCAAACCACGACGTTCGAATTTTACAACCCCATCAATCAGGGAGTAAATGGTAAAATCGCGGCCAATACCCACATTGTTGCCAGTATGGAAATGGGTTCCACGTTGACGTACAATGATGCTACCAGCGGTGACTTTTTCACCATCATAGCGCTTCACGCCCAGGTATTTGGGGTTACTGTCGCGCCCGTTTTTGGAACTGCCTACACCTTTTTTATGAGCCATGGTTCAGTTTCTCCTTTAACCTAAGCGAATTTCTTCGATCAGCACGCGGGTATACTTTTGACGGTGACCCACTTTGCGCTGATAGCCTTTTTTGGCACGGTACTTGAAGGAAACCACTTTTTTAGCTTTGACTTCCTCTTTGAGGATTTTACCAGTGACAGTGGCTGTTTCCACGTGGGGAGCGCCTACCACTGTTTTTTCACCATCAACAACCATCAGAGCAGGGAAGTTGACAGTATTGCCTTCGGTGCTATGAAGCAACTCAACTTCGAGCCAACGGCCCTGTTCAGCTTTATATTGCTTTCCACCGGTTTCAATAATTGCGTACATGATTGACCACCTAAAACGACTGCGAAAATAGTGTTCAGAATAAATATCAGATCTGACAGAGATGCAAAGCTTTGAGGGGGCTCTTCATCGGGCCGGATCCGACCGCAGGGGCGTTACTGGGATTTAAGAAGGGAGGGAAAAATTCCTTAACTTCAACGTTCTGACTGCTTTAATGTTTCATTCTCAGGAAACAGGGTTACAAAGACAGATCGCACCCGCAACGCACGTGAGAGTCAGCATAACACAGGCTGTGTTCTATTGACTAGTTTTTCCTGAAGCATTTGATAATGCGAATTTAACTGCTTATGTTGCTGCCATCAACCAGATGTCTTTACGCATTCCTGAGAATCTGCTCTGAGAGGTGGTTTCAATCAACTTTAAGCTAGACTTAAACTCAAGAATTTCCGGGTTTGGCTTCTTTCTTTCTCAAGAAATACAGACTGTGTTAACATTCCTGGATTCTTTTCGGGAAGTGGAATATGACTGAGATTGAATTGGCTTTTGAAAAACTGGGTTCAGGTCCCCCCTTGATTTGCCTGCATGGCCTCTATGGCGCTGGCCGCAATTGGCGGCAAATCGCACGGGCTTTGTCCTCTGACTTTGGTATTTATTTACCTGATGCCCGCAATCATGGCAAATCACCCTGGACAGAGGCTATTTCATATCCTTTGATGGCGAAAGATCTTTTCAATTTTATGCAAAGACAGGGGCTGGAGAAACCGATCCTCTTGGGCCATTCAATGGGGGGAAAAACGGTGATGCAGTTTGCCTTTGATTACCCTCAGGAAGCAGCGGGCCTGATTATTGTCGATGTGGCTGCCAGAGCCTATGAGAGTGAATTTCATGGCCATCTGCTTCAAAGTTTATTGAGACTGAATTTACAAACCCTCAGTTCCCGACAGGAAGCAGAATTTCTGCTCGAATCTGCCGTTCCTGATCGTGGGGTGCGGCAGTTTCTGCTTTCAAGCTTGCAGCGTGAAGATACAAATTGGCGATGGAAAATGAATTTATCGGGCTTGTTGAAGGACTTGCCCAAGATCATGGGGGCTGTTCCCTTGCCAGTGCATGCTTTGAGCAAAGAGATACCCGTTCTGGTGATGGCAGGAGCGTTGTCTTCTTATATACAGGCTTCAGATCAGTTGGATTTTCAGCAGCGTTTTGAGACGTTTGAATCTATTCAGATTCCGGGCTCAGGGCATTGGCTACATGTTGAACAACCCAAGCTTTTTTTGTCTGAGTTAAAGATATTTTTGAAGCGCTGGTTTATGTGAGCAGTACTTTGATGCCCAGACCAATCAAAACCAGGCCACCCATCATTTCTGCGCGTGAGCCCAAATGTTCTCCCAGACGTTTTCCGGAATAACCCCCGATCAGGGCCATTCCCAACGAGGTAAATCCTGTCATGAGTGTGGCCATCAGTACCGGAATATGCAGGGAGGGCAGTGAGATGCCAGCTGCCAAGGCGTCAATACTGGTAGCGATCGAGAGAATAAAATAATCTCGAATTTGATTGAGTTCAGGTTCTTCCTCTGATTCTTCTTCGCGGGATTCTTTGAGCATTTTAACCCCAATGCCAACCAGCAGAAGAGCTGCGAGCCAATCGATTGCGGGGCCCATGGCCTGCATTAATAAATTACCGCCAGCCCAACCGGCGAGCAGCATGCCCCCTTGAAAAATCCCAAAAAGCAGGGCCAGACGCAGCAGATGCTTGTGTCCTGAACCATTGCGCATACCTTGTGAAAGCGAAATGGCGAAACAATCCATGGCCAGGCTCATGCCCAGAAAAAAACTTTGAATCATCTAATCATATTACTCTGAACAGCTCATGATGGTGAGACGATAGTAAGATTAAAATCTGCTTACATTAAAATTAACTAATTGTTAATCAAATGATTGCTATTTGTTAAGAATATTTTTATCACTTTCTACGATAGATGCTTTATCAAGGCGAAAAGTAGGTTTCGATCAATGGTCAATACAGTTTCAAGCTCAAGTTATGTCGTTTCCCCCTATCATTATCCTGTTGCGACTTCTGCAACCGTTGCCTCTGCGCCTACTTCTGCAACGGTCAACCCCTATGGTGCTGATAGCTATACTTCCAGTAATTCGGGCTCTGCCCAATTGGATCCAAACCAGCAGGCGGGTACCATGAAACGCATGATGAATGGAATTGGCAATGCCTTTGGCCGTATGGCAGATTGGGTGGGATTGGGCACGATCTCACACTATGCCAAACAAAACTTTGAGCTATATGATGCAGATCGTTCCAACAGTTTGAATGCACAAGAGTTTTCAGCCGTTAGCTCTTTGATTGCGAAAAGTTTTCAGGAAGTAGACAGCAATGCCAACCAGCAGGTCAGCTTGGGTGAATTTAAGCGCATTGTCGGCGATCTGGTAGATGCAAATTTCAAAGCCTTGGATACCAGTCAAGACGGTTTTATAAACTTTAACGAAGCCTATGCCGGAGGCTATGTGGCAACCCAAGGCAATCAGAATACCTTTGCCAGCCACGATATCAACCAGGATGGTTTGCTTTCACGCAATGAATTTGCGGGATTGCTCAATGATATGAAGTTGAAGCATTTCTAAACAGAATATTTTATAAAAAGGGCCTCTTTTGAGGTCTTTTTTATTGGGAATTTTTCAGTCTGTTCAGAATAGGCCCAATACGTATAGTCTCAGACCCATGTTTATGCGAGCAAGACTCTCAGCCAGGGAATGCCAAAGTGGAGATTTGGCTGGCTTGAATTGCCTTCGCAATTCCGACCTTGCGTTTATTTTTTGAAGGACTTGCCAGCTTCTTGCGTGTTTGAGACCCGCTGGGCACTGATTTGAGCGCGGGTCATGAGTGGAAACAAACTGAGCAAGAGATAGGATTTTTGCATATTGAGCTACCTTTGGATGTGATTTCTCAATTGAAGCAGACAAAAAAATTAAAATCTGGTTCCCTGCTCACAGGAAACCAGATGCTTAGAAATTAAAATGAATCGATCAAGCCATTTTTGCGTAGCCAATCCTCGTTAAAGGCTTTGGAAATATAACCCCTGCCATTATCTGGTAGGATAATGACCATCACTGCATTTTCGTCCAATTGATGTTTCTCGGCATAACGCAAAGCGCCGACCACCGCTGAACCGCAGGAAATACCTACGAAAAGGCCTTCTTCCTGAGCCAGTCTGCGGGTCATATCATAGGATTCCCTGTCATAGACCGTAACAAATTCATGTACGCGGTCGAGATGGCAGGTGCCAGGGTAAAAATCTTCACCAATGCCTTCAATCAAATAGGGGTGTACATTTTCGGGCTCTGAATAGATCGAGCCTTGGGGATCTACCCCAATGATCTGAATTTCAGGGTTTTGTTCATTGAGATATTTGCCCACACCACTGATGGTTCCACCCGTCCCTACCCCTGCGACGAAATGGGTAATTTTGCCCTCGGTCTGCTTCCAGATCTCAGGGCCTGTGGTCTCATAGTGGGCCAAAGGATTGTTCTGATTTTGGTATTGATTGGGCTGGTAGCCGCCAGGAATTTCACTGGCCAGACGTGTGGCGACACTGTAATAACTGCGGGGGTCTTCTGGCTCCACGGCGGTGGGGCAGGGAATGACCTCTGCGCCAAGCGCCCGCAAGGTATTGATCTTATCGATGCTGACCTTGTCAGGGCAGGTAAAAATGCACTTATAGCCCCGCAGCGCGGCAACCAAAGCCAGGCCCATGCCGGTATTGCCTGAGGTGGGTTCGACAATGGTACCCCCTGGCTTGAGCAGGCCTTCTCGTTCTGCCGCATCGAGCATATACTGCCCAATTCTGTCTTTGACGCTTCCACCGGGATTAAAATATTCAACTTTGACGAGCATTAAGGGTTTTACACCCTTGTTGACTTGATTGAGACGTACCAGGGGGGTATTTCCCATCAGTTCAAGGATATTATTGGCGTATTGCATACTGTTTCCTGTCTAAATAGAGGAGAAAGGCAACTCTCTCGGATTTAGTCTTTAGTTTAGCAGATTTTTAATATTTCTTAAATATCTGCGGTGGAAACGTAGGCTTTGAAAGCCTTCTGAACATTCCTGCCAGGGCAGGGAATTAAAACAGACGTTTCCACCAGGAAGTACCCTCTGTGCTTTCCTGCGCAGTGCACCAATTCACGACTATTTTGCGTTCTTCTGCAGTCATGGTGAGTGTGCCTTGGGGCGGCATTTTCAGGCTGCTGACTTCCTTGCTGATATTGTCGTGGTTGCTTACCATTTTGGAATTTGAAGGGTTCAATTGAACTTTCTGGTTTTGCCCTGTAATTTTTAAACTCAGGCTTCAGGTTTCTGCATCTGTTCGCTGCGGCGGATCAGCTCTGTACGGGGGGAACTGACCCGGTCAATGAAAAGGATGCCATCGAGATGATCTATTTCGTGTTGTATCACCACGGCTTCAAATTTTGCAGCTTGAATTTCAATCGTCTGCCCTTCGCGATTTAATGCGCTAACTTTGATTCTGCGCGCCCGAGTCACCGGGCCCAGAAAATCAGGCAGTGACATGCAACCTTCGCGCATGGCATAGCTGTCTTCGCGCTGGAGGATGACAGGGTTGACCAGAACCAGAGGCCCCAGACTTTTTTTGACATGCTTCGTGCAATCAATCACAATGACTCTTTCCAAAACTCCGATTTGGGGGGCTGCAATGCCTACAGAATGACCCGAAGCGTGCATGGTATCCAACAAATCCTGAATTAATTCTTGAACCTCTGAAATATTTTGAACGGCTTTGCATTGCTGACGCAAGCGGGGATCAGGGGCTGTCAGTACTTCACGGATCGCCATGTTCAGATTTCAATCTGATCAAGGGCATGAAAGCGTGCATCAACACCCATTTCTTGAGCTAAAGTTTGAATTTTAGTATTCAGCTCTGCATCAGCGGCTTCAAGATAACATTCTATAATCATGGCATAGAGTGCGGGACTGCGGCTATCGAGCAGACGGGTGGTTACATCAGTAATATTAATACCTTGGGCATGCATCAGTTCTGAAAAACGATAAATCATGCCCGTCTGGTCACGCCCCAAGACAGAGAGGCTGTAATTGGGGATGCATTCGCTGCTTCCATGACAGGCCTCACGCTCGGAGAGCGGCCGTAGGAAGATGCTCAAACTTTCGCTATTGAGGGCCATGAGTTCGTTTTCAAAGGGAGAGGCCTGCTCCCCTGTTTCAATCACCATCATCATGGTGAATTCTGACCGCAAAGTGGTCATTGAAGAATCCATGATATTGATGCCATGTCGATAGAGTACTTCGGTGACCCGACTGACAATGCCCGTTTTATTCTGCCCTTGAATGGCCAGAATCTGATATTGAGGGAAATCTGCACACATGTTCAGACACTTTCTAGAGATAAGGGTGATTTTTAGTATATCAGGGCTGAACGGATATCTCTATTCGCTTTGAAATGGAGAGTGAATTTAGGCTTTATAGAATTTACAAACCTTCGGATCCTGATTTGACCAGGCCCAGGGACAGAGGCTGTCAAGGGGTGGCTTTGGGGCTTCTTCCCCCATACTGGCCCGACGTTGTGCTGTTGGTAAATCTTCTAAATAACGACAGATTTGCAGGGCCTGCATGCGTTTTTCACCGTCAGGCTGAGGGAAACACTGAACTCTTTTTTCGAGAAACTGGCACGCTGACATAAATGCTCCTTGCTCTTCAGGATCAGAGCGCCACAACCAAGCTGTGGCGCTCTGAAGGGATTAGAAGTCTGTTTTGACGGGTTTTTTCACGCCTGTGGCGATACTGCTCAAATCACTGGTATTGATTTTCCAAAGTCCCTTGGCATTTTGTTCAAGGGTGATGGGGGTGGGAAAATCTTTGCCCGCGCTCTGAATATAAACCCGGCCTTTGGTCGCACCTTCGGCTTCGATCGTATTGTCAACGCGCAGCCCGTTGATCATCGTACCATTCAGAGGGAAATTCAAAGGCAGGTTGACTTTGTCATAGTCAGCATAGTTTTTCTCGACGGTTCCTCCGATATAACTGCGTACGACTTCAGGTTTGTTTTTCATTTCGGTCAACATATAGCGGGTGGTGGAGCCGATATCATAGCCTGTGGGAGATTTTGCATCTTCGTACATTTGTTTGCCATTCAGACAAAGCGTTACCAGATGTTCTGCCAAGGCGGGATCTGTTTCAATCATGCTCAAAGCTTTGAAGAGCATTTTAATCGACCCTTGGTAGGTTTTTCCTGCGGTATCAAATTCAGTTCGGAAAGCATCAATGGCGGCTGCCATATCACTCAGCGGAACGGTTCCTGGGCCGGGTTGAGCACTGGGAACCGTGCTGGCAGGAGTACTGGGGCTTGAAGAAGCCGTGGGGGTTGTGGGTTTACTGCTGGCCAAGGCATCAACAACGGCATTGACACCGGCAGGACTGCAGGCGGTGGTCAAACTGAGAGCGAATAAAGTGGGAAGTAGATATTTTTTCATGGGAGGTTCCTTTTCTGCGCACTGAGTCGCACTTTCATGATAGATCAAATATTTGCCTGAAACAGATTTAATTTTAACGCTCTTGATACGAATCAAGAAAAAAGGGAACAGTCAGCGTCTGTTCCCTTTCTCGAAAATTAGATTCTAGAGCTTATTGCTTAAGGCCTGAAGGACTTTATTGGAATCGCTCAGGAAGCGGGTAAGCTTTTCTCCACGCAGCGGCTGATGCGCCATCATGGCCAGATCATAGACATGGCGGCAAATCAGATGCAGATTGTCTTTTTCAGACATTGTTCCGTGCAGTTTGCGCAGGCTCTGAATCAGGGGGTTATTGGCATTGATGATCAGCGTATGCTCTTCAAGCAGGCTGTCGACATGCTCATTCATGCCCGCCTGTTGCATAAATTGGCTCATTTCATGCAAGCGGCGTGCATTTTCTGGCAGCAGTACCACAGCGGGAATATCCTCGCTTTTAAGCGTTTCAACCTTGATATGCAGCTTGGGAACAGCCAGTTCTTGCTTGAAGACTTCCTCAATCAGTTCATCGCTGGTTTTATTGGTTTTGGGGTCGACAATCTTGGCTTTGTCTTTATCGACCAGCGATTCAGAAATATCTGAGTCAATACGTGCAAATTTCACTTCATGGTTTTTGTATTCCATGAACTGAATAAAATGGGTATCGATCAGGGTATTCATGCTGAGCACTTCCATGTCCTGCTGCTTGAAAAGCTCAAGGTAATGGGCCTGGCCGACTTCGTCGGAGGTATAGTAAACCTTTTTATCCAATTGTGGATTGCGCACCAGATATTCTTCTATCGTGGTGTAATCACCACGGGTGGATTTAAATACGACAATATCTTTGACTTTGTCATAGAATTTATCGTCTTCCATCATGCCGACCTTGATAAAGCTGTGAATATCCTGCCAGCTGCGCAGAAAGTCTTCGCGGTCTTTATTGTAAATTTCTTTAAGACGATCGGCGACTTTTTTGGTGATATGGGTCGAAACACGCTGAACATAGGGATCATTCTGAAGCATGCTGCGTGAAACATTGAGGGGGATATCCGGGCAATCAATCGCGCCTTGAAGCGTGACCAAAAAGCGGGGAATAAAATCCTCAACATGGTCTGAAACATAGACATCGTGGCAGTAGAGCTTGATATTGCCCTTGGCGGGATCCAATTCATGGCTCAATTTTGGGAAAAACAGAATGCCTTTGAGCACAAAAGGCACTTCTACATTCAAATGAATCCAAAAATAGGGTTCAGGTGAGAAAGGATAGAGATAGCGGTAAAATTCCAAGTACTCTTCTTTGCTGACTTCCTGGGGGCTGCGCTCCCAAAGCGGTTTTTGTCTGTTGGCCACATTGCCGTTGATTGTAATCGGAACGGGCAGAAAATCACAGTATTTTTTGACAAGGTGCTGAATACGGGCTTCTTCAGCAAATTCCATTTCTTCATCCAAAAGATAGAGGCGAATTTCTGTGCCACGCCCTTCTTTCTGACCCGCATGCAATTCAAAGCGGGGGCTGCCATCACAACTCCAGAGCACGGGCTCGGCCTCTGGCTGATAGGAACGGGTATGAATTTCAACCTTGCTGGCAACCGTAAAGGCAGAATAAAATCCCAAACCAAAATGGCCAATAATATCGTTGTTTTTATCGCCGAACTTGTTCATAAATTCAGCGGCACTGGAAAAAGCCACCTGGTTGATATACTTTTTGACTTCTTCGGTGGTCATACCAATGCCGTTGTCAATAATAGAAAGGGTTTTGGCTTCTTTGTCGATTTTAATATCAACTTTGAATTCCTCATCCGATTTTTCGGCTTGGCCCATCACGGTCAGGTGGCGGAGTTTGGCAATGGCGTCTACACCATTTGAAATCAATTCACGTAAAAAGATTTCTTTGTCGTTATACAGCCATTTCTTAATAATCGGGAAGATATTCTCCATTTGAACGGAGATAGTTCCTTCCTCAAGCGGAGAAATGGTTTCGGCAGTACTCATGTTTAAAAAACCTCCAGAACTTAAAGAGAATTGAATTGTGAAATTGAAATATCTTTATCTCTATCCGTAAATATTACCAGAAATCCAGGTTAAGATTGAATATGTTGGCCTATAGGTGATATCGCCTTTGCCTTTCCCCTAAAAGATTTTGGTACAATAGAGCCATCTTTCCGATGCAGGCAGGTCAGCCATGTTACGCAAATCCTTCACTTTTCTTTTGACCGTCGCTCTCTGGGCGGGCACTTCCTATGCCACACAGGCGGCAGATAACCGTGTCAAACTTATGCAGAATCTTGCGGCTGGGCCTGTAGCGGCGACCTGGTATAAACAGCGGCTTTTGTATGCGCAGCAGGGGCTGGATCAGATTATGATCTGGGACAAAATGCAGAGCAATTTGCTCTGGTCTGAAAAGGGCTGCCAACCCGATGCCCTGGTTTCGACCCGCGACAATCAATTTTTGGTGGCCTGTCAGGATGAACTCAAACTGATCAATGTCTATGGCCAGGAGACGGATTCGATTCTGAAAGATTCAGAGAACCGTGTTCTGGTGGGAGTTCAGGCTCTGGTTCAAGACAGTCGGGGAGGCACCTATCTGGCTGTTAGCAATGTCTCTGAACCCAGTCCTGCTGCTGCCCGCAAAGGCCAGATTTACTATCTCTCTCCCAGTCGTTCTTTGCTTACGCCTGTGGCCAGTCAATTGGATTATCCCCAGTCTTTGGCGCTTTCACCCGATGGCAAAACGCTCTATGTGGGTGAATTTCTCAGCCGCCAAATTCGCCAATTTGATGTCAACGAGACTCAATTGAGCAATGGTCGGGTGCTGAAAAAAATCAATGAAATTTATACCCCCTCAAGTGCAGCCTTGGAAGATCCAGCTCCTTCTGCGATTGCTGTGAATAGCAAGGGACAATTGTATATTTCACTCTGGGGAGAAGGCAAAATTCTGGTGACCAGTTCTGAAGGCCGTTTACTGGGTAGCATTTCTTTTCCCGAGGCCTATCTGAGCAGTTTTACCTTTGGCGCGACAGAGCGGGTTTTGTATGCCACCACGGTGAACAGTCCTGATGCTGGGGCCGCAGGCAAGCTCTACGAGATTCGCCTTTAAGAGCCCCTTATTTCACCAACCGCAGGCAGATGGGATAGCGATAAGCTTCTCCGCTGGCGGCCCGCAGGGTGGCATTGATTGAAATTTCAAATTGCATCGTGTCCCTGCTTTCTCGCATTTTTTTGTATTATAGAGAATCATGCCTAAAAATAAAAATCCCACGATACTGGTCTATGGATTTGGGCCCTTTCGCCATTACCGTCGTAATATTACCCAAACATTGCTTCTACGGCTGCCCAAGCGCGCCCAGCTTGAAACCTTGATTTTACCCGTGCGCTTTGAGCCTGAACTATTTTTGGAACCCGTAAAGACCCTTCAACCTGATTATATTCTGGGCTTGGGGCAATGCCCGCGTGGAAAATTTTTGCGACTTGAACGCAAAGCCTGGAATCTGATGCGGGACAAATCCCAAGGCTTAGAAGCCGTGATAGAGGCTGAGGGCCCTGTTTCTTTGCCTGTCACCTGGCATTTGCCCTTACGCAGTGATACACGTGTTTCCTATGATGCAGGACGCTATGTCTGTAATTTTTCAATGTATACCCTTAGCCGCTATGCACAGCAAAACCAGATACCCTACGCGTTTGTGCATATTCCACGCGGATTCAATTTGAACAGAGCCCATGCTTGGTTGGAAAATCTTTTGAACGGATTAGATTGAAATGGGCTGAAATAATTTAGCTTGATTCCTGTAATTGATTTGCTTGGGCCAGGGTCTTTTCAAAAATTGCTTCAAGTTTGGGATTGACACCCTTCAAGCCTTCTCCGACCGCTTCTGCCCACTTAAAATAGGCCTGTTTGCGCTCAAGGGGCCAATCTTGAGGGGATTGGTTGAGCAAATCACGCAGATTGCAAATTTTATCTGCCAATTTAATTTGCTTGGCTTCTGGGCTCAGGTTGGGGGCATGCGAGATTTGCAGGGCTTTGCGTTCTGCTTTGGGAAGACTTTTATTGTCACTGACTTCCTGTATCAAATGACAAACAGATTCGCCAAAAATGTGGATTAACTCTTCTGGGGTTGTTTCAGTGTCTTCAAGGGTGTCGTGCAGTACTGCGGCCAATAGAATATCTTCAGATTCCACCTGGCCTTCTTCAATTAAAACGGCCAATACTTGCAGAGGGTGGTTGATATAAGGGGTGCGCAAATCTTTGCGCAATTGAAATTTATGCTTTTCAGCGGCAAAACAAAGCGCTTGAGATAGTCGTGAGAGTTTGATCATGCAATGCATCCATGCGAATTTTGCTGGCATGATAACAGATCTTTGCGTTTGGTGTTTTAAAATAATTTATGCAGCCTGTAAATCCTGTTTGAGTTTGCGTCCGCCCAATAATTCAGTGAACGCTTCAGCGAGCAAAAGGTCTCCCGCTTCTCCATTGCGAATGGAGAGATTGTTTTCGGCGCAAAACCAACCAAAAAGCATTTCTGTGAGCTCAATCGGGTTGGGGGTTTCAAGCGTTTCAGGTACTTGATCTAGCCAAAACAGGGAGCGATTGCGTACAAAAAAACGAAATCCTTCCGGGGTAATAAAGACGTGGTGAGCCATTGTTTTCACTCCTTTTCTAACGCTGGCAAAATCACTGGAAGACCATCAATTAAAAAAATTATAGCATTGTCTGTTACATAAATGTTGCTTTTAAGAGTGTAAAATGTATTTAAATAACATTCGTGTTTCAAAGTTGACAAATCATGGGTTGCGCAGGGCTGCCAAAATATTTTGGACCTCTGTCCAGCGGTTTCGTAAATCTTCAAGAACCTCTTGATCGGAGGCGTGAAGATCGGTGGGAAGGGCCTCCAGGTCAAAATATTGTAAATCCAAAGTCTCTTCTGGATCCGGCGCTTGAACTTGCTGGGCAGAGACCGCCAGATAGGCGATATTCAAGCACCAGACCTGATCGCCATTGGGATATTCTACGAATTGCCTCTGGCCTCCATAGACCTGAAGCAGGTGCAAGGCTTCTACACGCATGCCCGTTTCTTCAAGAAATTCGCGACGGGCAGCTGATTCAGGGGGCTCACCGGGTTCAATCGCACCACCGTTCAGGCCCCAAAGCCGGTTGTCGGTGCGGTGTTGCAGGAGGAGTTGGTTTTCGGGGTTAAAGAGCAGGACGACTGCAGAGGGCATATGCAAGGGGCGTTTGCCGACTATTTTTCGTAATTCAAGAATATACGACATGATTTCTCGCTTTCGTAACTCACCCAAGCGTATCTTGAGGAGCACTTTGGGTTTTTCGTCAGGTTTTAGGGTTTTACTCCTATAATTAAAACACCGATACCCTGTAAACTGTTTAGTATGAATCCGGCTGGAGGCTTCACTTGACCCAGATTTCCTCGTCACAACAAGCTTTTTCACGTTTTTCTGCAGACCAAAAACTGACCCGTCAGGAACTGGTTCAACTGAAAGCCGTTTTTCAGCAGGAAAATCCCCAGGCGGCAGAAGCCCAGTTTGATTCCTGGCTGGAAGCCAATCTCGCCCACAAGATCGCAAATCCTCAGGATACCCATGCTGTTTTGGCTGACCTAAAAGCCGGTAAAAGCGATTCAGTATTGCTCTTTTTTGAAGATCAGGGCCCTCCCCCTGCGGCTCCGAAAGCTTCACCGGTTCAGGTGCATGTGGAAGGTCTGAACCTTGAAGATATCAACGGCTTTGAAAACCGTTCCCCGGATGATTTAAAGGGTTCGATACAAAAAATTGATCTGAAATTGTCTCAGGATTTTATTCGCCAAATTGCGCAGCAGACAGTACAGGGCCTGAGCCATGGTTTGGCCGCTGCCGAGGTGGAATACCAGGCCCCAGAAAATGGTGAGCCTGGCTATTATAAAATCAAAGCAGGGGGGCTTCACGTTGCCGATTTGCGCAGTGAAAACGGGCGCTTGTTTTTGGATTATGCTGCAAAACCTGATCCAAATGGGGTGGCTCCTCGCTTGGATCAAACCCCACCGGGTTGGGCAGACGCGGTGCTGGGCTGGACTTCTCAGCAAGTCAATGCCGGTTTTGATGCGGCTGTAGGCGCTTTGGGCTATGATCCCCAGCAAACCCGTCAGGCCATCAGCCAAGGGGTGAGCGATGCTGCGACTTGGGCGGGTGACAGGGCCACCGAGGGGCTGGCCTGGGTCACAGGCAATGATCCTGAGGTCATGAAGCAATTTTTCGCCGATGGCACCCTGAAAGTGGATGCCGGTTCTGGGATTCAGAGTGTCTTGGATCTCGATTGGGATCGTGAAAAAGGCCGGGTCTATATCCATCCAGGCACACTCAGTCTGAATGGTAAGGATCTGGCAGGCACAGGCAGTCTGGTCGATGGCAGCCGGGTGAGTTTGCAGCCGCAAAATCCACAGCTCAGTATTTTGCCCGATGGCCGTGTGCAGATCAGCAGTGAAAACGCGCAGATTACGGGCAGCAGTTCGACTGAAAAATCTGACAAGGGTGTTTTGGCTGAACCCCGCCAGGATCTTCCCCCCGATCAACTCAGCGTCAAACAGGCTGATCTTGAACTGCGGCAGGAAGGCGATAAAACCTCGCTTGAAATCAAAAATGCAGAAGGCCATCTGGAGGCCGCTGGGGTCTTAACCGATCAACGGATTCAAACCTTGAAAACCCAGATTGATCAGGTCTTAACCCAAATAGATTCAAGCCTCAAGAACTATGGCTTGGATCGCCAGAGCTTTGAAAAAATTTTGGCGCAGGTGCCCTCAGATTTATTGAAGTCTCTGCTCAGTTCGGCCAATCAGGGCGAGTTGGCACAGGCAGCCCAGAATTTGGGCCTTGACCCCGCTCAATTGGGGCAATTTGTCTCTTTTTTGAAAGAAGAACCTGTTCAAGCGCTTTTGGGAGATGTGCAGAAATTGACCCAATCACTGGCCTCTGACACCCGTTTACAGGGTAGTTTGGATTTTAAACTTGAGCGCTTGAATTTGGAGGCCGATCAAAAATCTTTGCTGACACAGATTCAAGGGCTGGATCTTCAGACCCATTTTCAGGCCCGTACTCCCACGGGGACAGAAACAGAGGGGCAAGTAAGTGCTCACCTTGCCTCGGCTGCTCTGGCTGCTGATGCACAGGGCACGCGGGTCAATGCGGGCCCGATCCAGGCCGATCTCAAGGCTGCGATCCGTGATTCAGGCCCAGACTTTTCCAGCCGTTTGGCTGCATTTAAACAGGAATTGCTCAGCCGGGATCCCAAGCAATTGCTCACCCCTCAGGGCATTACACCGGGCCGAACCGGTTTGAGTCACCAAACCGTACGCCAGCTTTTGGAAAAATTTAGCGATTCCGAATTGCATAGTCTGGCGCAAGCCGATGAGCAAACGCTTAAAAATCTGGCAAATCAGAAAAAACTGCCGCTTAATTATTTGGCCTATTTGCGTAAATATTTCCAAGACCAGGGTTTTGTGGGGCAAACACAAACCAAGCTCAATGCCAGCGCAGGTTTCCAGGCCTTTGAAAGCGATGGCCGCCAGCACCGGGTCGATGCACCTCAAGCCAGTGTGCGTGTAAGCACCGAAGCCGACGACAAAGTGCTTTCTGAAACGGGGGCCACTGTTTCAGCAGAACAGATCCGAGCCCATTCTGATCAGGGAGCGATTGAATCGGCAGCCCGACTCATGGGTTTTCGTCTCGGCTTGAAAGACAAACCTGCTCAGGCCTTGCTTACCCCTCAGGGCCTGACACCGGGCCGAACGGGATTGAGTTTTCAGACAGTAAAAGCGATCATGGCCCAAGTGACGGATCAGGAGTGGCGCCAGGTAGCGCAGATGAACCCTGCGGCCCGGAGTCAATTTGCAAAGGCCAAAGGCATTCAACCCAATTATCTGGAATATATGCTTCAGTATTTCAACCAGCAGGGTTTTTTACCCTCAGCTGCTGAAGCGACAGGTTTGAAACTTAAGGCGGATGCCACAGTCAATGGGCCCGAAGGCCAGACCCAAAGCAATCTGAAAGCCCAAGCTGAGGCTGTGCGTACCTCCCCGCAGGGACTGACGGTTCAAGGGGTGGATGCCCAGGCCGATTTAAAGACACCGGGGGCTCAGGTCAGCGCTGAGTTGCGTAAAGGATCGGTCATTGCCCGTGAGGATCGTCTGGCTTTGAATGGGACGCTAGAAAAAGCCAAAGTGACCAATGCCAATGGTCACTTTGAGGCCCAAGGTCAGCTTTCTGCGGTCGTTCAGCCCAACCAGGGACTGGCTGCTGATCTGCAATCCAGCTGGTCGCTCGATACGCAGGGCGATAAGGCCCATACCCGTCTGACAGGTCAAACAGATTTGGAGATTCAAGCGGGTAAGATTGTGGGCTCAGAAACCGACCAACTCAGGGGCGTTTCGACGATTCGCTCTGAAGAGTTGATGCGTTTGGCCCGGAACCATCCGGATTTACAACAGTTTTTAAATTTACTCGGCCAGCAGTTTAAAATCGAAAACCCCAGTGTGGCTGTCAAGGTTCAGGATGGCGCCCTGAGCAGTGATGCCCAAGCTCAACTTGATTGGGATTTAAAGCTGGGTGTGAATCAGGTACAAACCAGCCTGGGCAAACTGGATGTCAGCGTTCAGGCCGGGAACCAAGGGGTCAGCGGCAGTGTCACCCTCTCTCCCAGCCAGATGGCCATCAGTTGGCTGAATGATTTGGTGGCCCAGAAAACAGGGGAGAAAACGCAAACCCGTCTGAACCAGGGCCGAATCGAAGTGGGTTTTGATCATTCAGTGGTCAGCGATATTCTGGTGGGCGCGAAAATCAGCGGGGATACGGTTGAAATCAAGGTGGATCAGGCCAAGCTCTTTGGCTTTTTAGATCTTGACCTGATTCATGGCAGCGCACGGGATACGATTTTGGAGCAATTGCAAAAGCAGGGCATTACCAAGGCCTCTGCCCGAGGTTCTTCGACGATCAAAATTCCCGTACAGGATCTGATGCGCCAGATTTTGGGGCCCGAAGCCTCAAAACATACCCGACTCAACCCCAGTTTGGGCGCAGATAATAAGCTGCGGATTGATTTCGATTACCACGCTTAAATTCAAGCGGGGCTTTTCAAAGCCTGGAATTGGGCGTATCCTGAAAAAAAATCCTGGGGGCTTTTCATGAAACGCATGCTTTTGCTTTCACTTGTGAGTTTTTTGAGTCTGCAAACGGCAGGCTGGGCCAAGCCCGCACCTGAAGGCCTGCAAAAGGAAGCCTTGAAAACCTTTCAAGACTATCTGCGCCTGGATACCAGCAATCCACCTGGGCAGGAGCTGAAAACAGCCCGTTTTCTCAAACAGATTCTCGATCATGAGGGCATTGAAAACCAGATTTTTGACTTGGGAAATCACCGCGCCAATCTCTACGCGATTCTGCGCGGCGATGGCAGCAAGCCCCCGATTGCCTTTCTTCACCATATGGACGTGGTGCCTGCCGACCCCCAATTCTGGAGTGTGCCCCCTTTTTCAGGGCAAATCGAAAAGGGCTTTGTCTATGGGCGTGGCGCGATAGATATCAAAGGCAAGGGCATGGTGGATCTGTTTACCCTGATTCGGCTCAAGCGTGAAAAACAACCGCTCAAACGCGACCTGATTTTTCTGGCGGTGGCCGATGAAGAGGTCAATTCCCTCGGGGCGCGCCGTCTGATTCATGATCATCCTGAACTGCTCAAAAAAATAGAGTTTTTGATTGATGAGGGCAAAACTGTGACCGAAGACGCACAGGGCAAAGCGCTCTATGCCATGGTGGGCATGGGTGAAAAATCACCGCTTTGGTTGAAACTGACCTTTCAGGGCACGCCCGGCCATGCCTCGGTGCCCATGGCCGATAATGCTGTGAATCGGGCCTTGCAGGCCGCTGGCCGGATCATGCACTTTGCTGAGCAGCTTCCCTTTCAGGTTTTGCCTGGGCTTGAAGACAGTCTGCGCTTGCAATTTGGCGGAGACGTGACCCGTCTACCCGGTTATCAGAAAGATATGGCCACCTCGCTTAAAAATCCGCTATTTCTCAAGGGCTTGGCCCAAGTGCCAGAACTCAACGCCATGCTGCGCAATACGATTTCAATTACGGGCATGAAGGGCAGCGACAAAACCAATATTATCCCCAACCAGGCCAGTCTGACCCTGGATTGCCGCCTCTTGCCCGGTCAGAACAAAGAAGTGTTTTTAAAGCAGCTTAACGAAGCGATTGGCGATCCGAGTGTCAAAATTGAAGTTGAAGAATATTATCAATCGCTTTTTTCGCCCCCCGATTCGGGCTATATGCGCAGCCTGAAGCGGGTTTTACATCGCTATAGCCCTGGTTTGCCCGTGATTCCTACGATATTCACTTCTTCAACCGATAGCTCACTGTTTCGGGCCTTGGGCATAAACGTCTATGGTTTTGAGGCCTATCGGGTAGATGAAGCTACCTCGCAACGGGCCCATGGCAATGATGAACGTCTGGGCGTAGCTGGTTTTTTCTGGGGCCTGGATTTACTGCATGAACTGGTCTTGGATTTGAACCAGAACTGAACCTGTTTTTAGCGGTAATAGAGCAAAATCAAGAGAAAAGGCAAAACCATGCCTGCCAGGGTCCAGAGACCGGCTTCACCCCATATTCCTTTGCTGCCTTTTTTCATAAACAGCCCGGTCAGGGCGATCAGCAGCAGCGCAAAGGCGTAAAGATCGGCGTAGAGGGTCCAGAATTTTTTGGCATTGTTGAGATGTAAAAAATTAAACAGATGCAGAACGGGTCGACGCGTGACCACTTCATGTTCGGCCTGCCAGGTTTGGGTGTCGACGCGAATTTTTTCATTGGCGCTGATCAGCACTTCGACCGTGTCATCGTCAGGATAGAAGACATTTTTAGCCTGAAACTCTGCTTTGAGTTTAAACGCCTCAAACAGGGTTTGGGCTTCGCTTGCCTGCAAATCTTCAGGATTTTTCCAAGCCGCAATCTTGGCTTTTTGTTTGGCAATATTGAACTGGGGGTTCCAGTCTTCGATATGGTTGACCGCCAGCCCTGAGATGGCGTATACCACCGTGGTTCCCAAAAAGAAATAGCCCAGATAGCGATGCAGCAGAATAGTGTAAAACTGCAAGGGACGGCGTTTCTTGGGCCGGGGTGTTTCGCTGCTCATTTTGCTTCTGGGCTGGGGGCTCAGTCTTGAACGACCACGCCCGTGGGGTGGAACATATACATGGGGCGCGGGCCTTTAAACTGGCTGGGGTCAAAGGGCTTGCCTGCTTTTTTTGCGCGGGCTTCTTCAAGTTCGAGCACTTCTTTGAGGGGCATCATTTTTTTGATCAATTTGCCCTCAATCACCATGTTTTTGCCACGGGCCGACATGGGGAAAACCATTTCGCCATCATCCACTTTGATCAGCAGGCTCTCTTTTTTACGATCACTTTTGATTTTCATCCAGCAGCCACGGGTGGGGCAGACATCCATGGCGATGCCTTCAATTTTGATGGTTTTGCCGAGGTAGTTTTCAGGGTGATCGAGCAGGGTCGAAATTTTAATCACTTCTTTGAGGGCGGGGCGTTTGCCCAAGACTTGTTCTGCCTGGGCTGCCTGGCTGAGTACCAGGGTTGCGGCCATCAAGAGGCCAAAGATTTTACGTTTCATTTCGAAAAGCTCCTTCAGGTTACTGGATCGGCAGGGGCAGTTTAACACTTTTGCAGAATGAGCAGTAAGGGTTCTGAACTTTACGCTTTAAACCCTACCTAAATTCAACAGTGCTTGCGCACCACGCGTTCAATGGCATCCAAACCCTGCTGCACCTTGCTCATTTCTGGCCCAAAGCTGATACGGGTATAATTTCTGAATTTCTGAGAACGCCGGCGTTTGCCGGGGTTGACATCAAAGAATACCCCAGGCACGGTGATCACTTTTTCTAACAAGCCCGCTTCAAAGAATTTGATGCCATCATTGATGGCTTCGGGCAGGTTTTCAAGATTGGCCCAGACATAAAAACTGCCCTGGGGTTCCAGCGCAATTTCAATGCCCATCTCACGCAGACGTTTCAGCGCGTAGCTGCGTTTTTCCATAAAGCTGCGCTGAATGGCCTGGGTTTCCTGGCGGGAGAGGTCGGGGTCGAGCAGTTCCAGGGCTTTTTTCTGCAAGGGGTGATTGGCCCCGCCATCGAGAAAAGAGCCCGCGCTGGAAATCAGCTCCACCACTGATTTGGGGGCCAAAGTCCAACTCACACGCCAACCGGGGTAGCGCCAGTTTTTGGTCAGGCCATCGACTATCACCACGGGGTCTTTGTTCACGTCTTCAACACAAGCGGCGGCTGAAATCATGCGGGGTGTGTCGGGGTGGTAATCGTTGTAGAGATAATGAGAATAGAACTCATCGACGATACAGACCACCTCTTCTTCCCGGAAGAGTGCGACCCAGTCCTGCAATTCCTGGCCTTCAATGACCTGGCCGGTGGGGTTGCAGGGATTGCTGAAAAGCACAGCCCCCAGCCCCATGCCCTGAATCGCCTCTTTGAGCAATTTTTGCGAGAGTTTGAAACCTTCGCTTTCGGGAAGTTGAATCGGAATCGGAATAAAACCACGGAAGGTATGCAGCATTTCTTCGTAGGCCGTATAGTCGGGAATAAAATGCCCGATATTGATTTCTCCCAAAGCGGCCACGACACGGGTCAAGCCCTGGCGGCCTCCACCTGAGATACAGACATTTTCCCAGGTATACTGCGAGGATTTGCCCTGGCGATAGATGGCATTGTAGAAATCGGCGACCTTTTGGCGCAAGGCTTTCAAGCCTGCGACAGGTGTGTATTCTTGGGCCAGGGTATCGATGTGCACTTCGGTGATTCGGGGGGGAGCGCCGGGCAGTTCACCTGCTTCGGGGGCTCCCTGGCCCAGATTGGCCCATTCAGGGTGATCGTAGCTGAAACCCAATTGAGCCGCACGGTTCATGACATAAATTACCCCAGTGCGGGGTACATAGCGAAAACCAGGAAAAGGATTCTGTGGCATGCTTCAGTCCTTGAGCCTCACCAGGCGACCTGGGTAAGCCCCGGTTAATTCGCCATTTTCAGCAATGATTTCACCACTGACCAGGGTAGCCCGGTAGCCACTGGCTTTCTGCATCAGGCGTTTGCCTCCGGCAGGCAGATCGGCTACCAGATAGGGCGGGTGCAGACGCAGATTTTCAAATTCGATAATATTCAGATCTGCTTTTTTGCCCACTTCAAGTGTGCCCCGGTCTTTCAGACCGATAAACGCAGCCGTATCCTGGGTTTGCATTTTAATCACCTGTTCCAGAGTGAACTTGTCGCTCTGGCGATCACGGGCCCAGTGGCTGATCATAAAGGTCGGGAAACTGGCGTCGCAGATCGTGCCCACATGCGCGCCACCATCGCCCAGACCGGGCAAGGCCTGGGGGTGACTGAGCATGGTATAGGTATTGTCAAGATTGCCTGCGATATAGTTATAGAGCGGGAAATAAATCAGAGCATGGCCTTCGTTTTCGAGCATGGCATCGTAAATGCCACTGAGTACGCTCTCTCCCCTTTGTTTGGCTTTCATGCCAATACTGTGGGCCATTGAGGGCTCATAATCCGGGTTTTCGCCCAGGGTAAACATGCGCATGCCAATCATTTCCACCTGGGCCAAGAGCATATCCGCCAGCGGAGGAATGGGGCTGCCATCACCCGCTACCGGATCGTTTTTTTCTGTCAGCAATTGGGCTTTAAAAGCCGGGTCTGACATGGCTTTGACACGCTCTGCCAGCGGCAGGTGGCTGATTGCTTTGTAAGAGGGAAAGCCCATAAAGGGGTGAAAGGTGGTTTCAAGCCCGAGCAGAACGCCAATCGCACGGGCTCCGACCTGAAGCTTCACTTCCAAACCCTTGGCCTGAGCAGCTTCGGCCCGGCGCATGATCCAGCGCCATTGCTCAGGGGATTGGTCGCGCTGCATCAGCGAAATTGAAAGCGGGCGACCTGCGGCTTTTGCCATTTCTTCGAGCAGGTCAAATTCCCGCTCAAAATGTTGATCGCCATAGGGCATATCAAAATCGCTGACCGCTTGTACCACGCCATGCTGCAAACCCTCAAAGGCTTTGACAATGCCACTCAATTCGTTTTTCTGGGCTTCAGCAGCTGGGGTATGGGCCCCTGTGGCCGAGCGGTGATTGTCACTGCGGCCCGTTGAAAAACCGACTGCACCGGCTTCCAGCCCTTCACGCAAAAGCTGACGCATCTGGGCGATTTCTTCGGGGCTGGCGGGTTGGTTGTGCACGGCGCGATCGCCCATGACATAGACCCGCAGAGGATCGTGGGTCATTTGCAGACAAAAATCAATGCTGTGGGGTTGGGCATCCAGGGCGTTCATATACTCTGGAAAACTTTCCCAATTCCAGGTCAGGCCTTCGGCCAGTGCAGAGCCTGGAATATCTTCGACCCCCTCCATCAGGGCGATCAGTTTTTCCTGATCGCTTTTGCGGCAAGGGGCAAAACCCACCCCACAGGAGCCCAGTACAGCTGTGGTCACACCATGCAGAGAAGAGGGGGCCAGGCCGGCATCCCATGAAATTTGACCATCATAGTGGGTGTGAATATCCACAAAGCCCGGTGTGACAATCGCGCCGTGGGCATCCAGCACTTTTTCAGCTTCAGCTGCGATTTTTCCTATCGCAGCAATTTTTCCGTCGAGAATGGCGACATCAGCCGGGTAACCTGCTTTGCCCGTGCCATCGATCAGGGTGCCGCCCTGAATGATCAGATCATATTTCATAGTGCCTCTCCTCAGTGATTAGAAATTTTACTTAAACCTGGCTGGTCAGCCATTGATCCACTTTGTGTTCCAGCACGGCCAAAGGAATGGCTCCATTTTCAAGCACCACCTGATGAAAATCTTTGAGGTTGAAACGCTCTTTCAGAGCCTCTTCTGCACGTTTGCGCAGTGCTTTGATTTTCAGTTCGCCAATTTTATAGGCCAGGGCCTGACCCGGCAGAATCAGATAGCGATCGACTTCTGAGCGGATATCCAACTCAGTATTGGCCACATGTTTTTTCATAAAACTGACCGCTTCTTCACGGCTCCATTTTTTGTGGTGCAAACCGGTATCTACCACCAGACGGCAGGCCCGCCAGACTTCAAAGCTGAGTGCGCCATAATGCTGGTAGCGGTCACGGTACATATCCATTTCATAGCCCAAATGCTCGGCATAGAGCCCCCAGCCTTCGAGATAGGCGGTGACATGCAGACGGCGGCGGAAATAGGGCAAATGAGAGAGTTCCTGGGCCAGGGCCAATTGCAGATGGTGGCCGGGAATGGCTTCATGCAGGGTCAGGGCTGTGACGGCATAACTGGGCCGGGAAGGCAAATCATAGGTGTTGATATAGTAATAGCCGGGGCGGGAACCATCTTCTGGGGCTGGCATATAATAGGCCTGAGGGGCCGATTGTGATTTATACGCTTCTACAGCTTTCAGCTCACAGGGCGCTTTGGGCATGCGATGAAACAGGGCTGGTACTTTTTCGTAGGCTTCGGCCATGACTTTTTCATAGGCTTCCCAGAGTGCTTCCTGGGATTCAAAATAAAAGTCGCTGCTGGTGCGCAAATAATGGTTAAACTGTTCAACAGTTCCTTCAAAACCCAGTTGGTCTTTGAGCTTGGCTTTTTCAGCGTGAATCCGGTTGACCTCGGCCAGCCCGATTTCATGGATTTGATCGGCACTCAGGCCAGGGGCCGTGTATTTCTTAATCAGGTATTCATAATAGGCTTCGCCATTGGGCAAGTCCCAGACCCCTGCGGTTTCGCGGCAGGCAGGCAGATATTCATTTTGGGTAAAATCGTGAAGTTCCTGGTAAGCTGGCATGATCGAGGTGGTAATCACGTCTTTCAGCTCACTTGCCAATTTTTCTTTGCTGGCGCTGTCGAGCCCCTCGTTGGGACGCAACATGGGAATAAAGAAAACGCTTTCTTCAGGGTTTTCAGGAATCAGTTTTTGCATCTGGGGCAGGGTCTGCTCAATCACAAAGCGGGGCTGAACCCAACCCGTGGCCATGCCCTGACGCATATTTTCAATCACGTCTTTGACTTGGGCAGGAAAGGCCCGCAGTCGGGCAAAATAATCTGCATAGTGATCGGCTGTCTGAAGCGGTTGAATTTCAATCAATTGGGGCAAATAGAGGTGATAGCCCGTCATTTGGTTGAGGGGCATTAACTGTTCCTGAAACTGAGCCCCTTCGACTTCTTCTTCGAGCAGCAGTTCAAACATTTCATAGTTGAGCTGATCTTCACTGCTCAAGGCATCTTTGGGCAGGGCTCTCAATTCTTTGAGAAAGTCTTCGCGGGCTTTCACCTGCTGTTCATGGGCGGCAGCGCTGAGATCGCTGAGTTGATCATTAAAGCGGTGGTCGCCTTCATAGGTTGCAAACTCAGGGGAGGTTTGCATCCGAAATTCGTGGTGACGTTCAAATAAAGCGTGAAGGGTTTGGGCGGGGGATTGATCTTGCATGGGTTCGCATTTCCTGATCGGTATTCTGGCCAAAAAGCCAATACTACATCATACCAGTCTCAGCCCCTGGCTTGTATTGAATCTGGATTTGAAAAAGATTCAGTTTTTGAGGTGGAGGAAAGTCCATTTTTCCTTCTCCCAAACCCCAATTAGGCTGCTTGGCAGGGCAGCGCGTATACGCGTTTCGTTCTGAATAAAGGGGCTTCTTATTGCCTTTTAGCGCGCATGCGTTTCGTGTTCTGATTTTTTTGTGCGGTAGAATTGATCATAGAAACTGGCATCTTCAGCAGTAAAGTACAGTGTGGTGGTGTTGCCGGTTTTATCCAGCACTTCTCGGGGCTCTGTCATGGGTGAGGCTTGGAAGCTATTGGCATTCAATATCTGAACAGCATGCGTGTTGCCATCTGCGCGTGTTCCTCTGTTCAGGATAATTTGACAGTCACCTGTAAGCATTCAATCTATACCCTTATACCTATATGATAAAGGAATCATAAAACAATTAATTTGAAATCTCAAGCCGGGGAGGCTTTGTTTTTTTGCTCACCTCAGGTAAAAATGAAAAGAGACTCAGGCAGAATGACAAAAAGAAGGCCATAGGATGCATTTTTCAGTTGCTTCAGCTTTAAATCTCAGTCCTCAGGTCAGAGAACATCATCCTCTGGCTGAAACTGAAATTATAAAGGGTTTGCGGTGTCTGGCCTGGGCGCAGGAAGCAGGCTTTGACCCACCTGAATTGCTGACGGAAGCGGCACTCTGTTTTGCACAGGCCCTGCAAATGGAGGCTTCAAATTGTGTCGCGCTTGAGGGGCTGCTCTATACTTTTTTATTGGTTCAGGATTATCCTCGGGCTCAGGATATTTTGGATCAGATTACCGTACTTCAGCCTCAGCATCCGGATTTGAAGAACTGGATGAATTTTTTGTTGGAAACCCCTCAAGAGCTTGAAGAGACAGATTCTGAGCTGCAGGTTCAAGAGCTGGACAGTGAATGGCTCTATGATGAAACAGAACGCAGAATCGAAGCTGCATTTATCAGCTTTACACGCCTTTCTTTTGCACAACCCGTGCTCTCGACCCAAGCATTGGCAGAGATGGAAGCCTATGCGGTATCGCTTGAAGAAACCCGCTTTCATGTTCAGAATATGATCCTGCAATTGGAGCAGGAAATGGATACCACTGCTTTGTGTTTGAGACTGGAACCGCTGGATATTTGCTTTCATAATCTGGAAGAAATGCTCAAAGGTTCCTATGCTTTGATAGAATTGCGCAATCGGGTGTATTTACTTGAAGAATTTTTAAATCTTTTATTGGAACGGGCCGGTCGTATGCCTGGGCCTGTAGAAAGGGCTGAAATTGAGTTCCATTTGGAAGACGCCTTGGACCGCTCAGATCGGCTGCATGCCCAGCTTCAGGAGTGTCAACGCAGGCATTGGCCGGTGGACAGTCTTTTGGCCGTTTTGGATAAAACGCGTTTTCAGGTGGAGTTTCTACAGGAGCTTTTGGATGCCCAGCGTTAGGAAAGGTCAGACGTAAACGTGGAATTCAGTTCTGAATCAGGATGGTCAGAAATGACGGAAATGGCCCAGGCTTTGGGCCCCGAAGCTTTGCTGCGTATAGCCCGCAATAAACAGTTGCGAGCCGTGATGGCCGCTTCAGATTTGGGGGCCCTTCGACGCAGGATGCAGTTTCAGCAGAGTTATGCCGGGGCAAGAGGCCGTTTGTCTTACCATCCGATTCGAGGCCTTAAACTCTCAGCTTTGCCCGCTTTGGCCTATACCCCGACGCGGGATCTGGCAGTTTATTTAAGTTCTCCATTGGAAGGCAGAGCGGAGCAGGGGCGTATTGCTGCTGGCACAGACTGCCGGGTTAGAGAAACCGCGCACCCTTCATTGGTTCAGATTCAGGTAGGATCAGAACCTTCCGGCTATGCCTTTGGCCGCTATTTAAAACAGAAGGCGGGTTATGCGGGTTGGATTCAGCTTGAAATGGATGCCCCGCTGTTTACCCATGCACCTGTTTTGGAGGATTTGGAAGAAGGTCGGATTCAATCGCTGGCTTTGAAAAAACTCCTGAGTGAAAGCATCCGGGCAAACCCACTGGAGCCCGAAGCGTGGATCCGGGATCGGGGGGAAGGAACCGTCTTGTTTCGCTTTTATCACAAGAAAGCGGCAGGCTTGGAGCCCTTCTACCTGATTCTGCCCAAGCGCATTCCCCTGGCGCGCTACCGCATGCAGCCTTCCCAATTTCCGGCTTGGCCTCTGCTTGTGGAACTTGCCCTGTCGGTTGCCCTGGGCGAGGATTTTGACTGGCAGAATGTGGAACAAGCGTCAGCGGCTTTATCAGAATTATTGGGCCTTTGTTGAGCTTTGAAAGGAAAAAGAGCGAATGTTGCGTTTAAGCAAATTGAAGTGGATAGCACTTATCTGTGGCTGCAGCCTGTGGGGGGGAGCGCAGATCATGCCCCTGCGCCCTGTTTTGGCGGTCGAAAAACAAGCGACACTGCGCATGGTGGTTTTGCCCTTTCGCAATTTGAGCACGGGTGAGACCCAGGAATGGTTGGGAGAAAGTTTTGCAGAAAGTCTGACAACCGTTCTCAGCCAGCGTCCTCAACTTGCGCTGATCGAACGCAGTCAGTTGAATCAGATCCTGCGCGAGCAGGGCTTTGGTCAGTCGGCTCTTGCAGATGAAAAACAAGCCCCGCGTCTGGGCCGAATGCTGGGAGCGCGGAAGATTCTGGTGGGCAGTTATCAGAAAGAAGGTGAAAGGCTGCTGGTTCAGGCCCGTGTCGTGGATGCTGAAACCGGCCAAATTGAAGCGGGTCAGGCTGTGCGGGTGGAAGGTTCTCTGGATCAGATTTTCGCGCTTCAAACGGCTTTGGCGGAGCAATTTTTGGTGCGTTTGGGGATTGTTGCCAATGCGCAGGAGCGTCAGGAATTGGAAAAAAGTCTCCAGGTCTGCCACAGCTCCAAAGTGTATGCACAGTACCAGCAGGCTCAGATTTTATTGCGCCTGATGTCGGATAAACCGCTGCGGGAAGGGATTCGACTTTTAGAGTCGGCCCTGGCCCAGGAGCCAGATTTTGTCGAAGCCCATATTGCACTCTCAGAAGCCTATTCACAAAGAGCCCGCATGAAACGCTTTTTGGCCTCCGCCAGTGAAGATGATTTGCCCCGTGCCCTGTTTCATGCCCAAGAGGCACTCAAGCGGGGAAAACATCTGGATGCCGTTTACCGGGCGACGGCCCGTGCTTGGCAGGTAGAAAAAAAGGGGGCTGAGGCTTTGGCTGCGATTCGCAAATCGCTTCAACTTCAGCCTGGGGATACCGACAGTTTGATCGCCTATCTTGAAATTGCTTCAGGTCAGGATCTCTCCTTGGATCAGATTTTGGCTGAACTAAAACAGTACCAGACACGCGAAGATGACCCTTGGGTTCAATTTTCACTGGCATCGATTCTTTTTCGGCATTTACGCCAGCAGACAGACCCTGATTATAGCCAGGTACGCCTGATGTTCAACCAGATCCGCGCTCAATTGCCGCAATTGGCCTACGTGCCCCTGAAACAGGCTGAGGTTGCGCTTTTAAGCGGTGATCAGCCGGGGGGACTGGCTTTTCTGAAAGAAGCCCTGGCCTTAGAGCCTGATAATTATTTGCTCTATGCTTTTGCTGGAATTTCTTTGATCAAGACCAGCCAGTATCACCCTTTGGCAGAGTCTTGGTTGAAAAAAAGTGTAGAGTTGAATCCGGATTTTGGATTTAATCTGGCGTTTCTTGGGCTTTTGGCGCTGCAAGAAAAAAAATTGGATCTGGCACGTGAATATCTGCTCAAAGCACGTGAAATCGTACCTGAAAGTGCTGCCATTCCCACTTTCTTGGGCTTGGTAGCGATGCAGCAAGAGGCCTACCCAGAAGCCACAGCCTATTTGCTGACGGCACTGGAGAACCATGGAAAAATTCAAGGCGAAACAATCGAACGCGGCAGTATTTTAAACTCGCTTTCGGTTTTGGCCTTGATTCAAAAGAAACCAGATGAGGCCATTGCCTATGCCCGTGAGGCCTTGACCTCTCCCGACCTTGCACCGGGAAAAGCGCTCGAACATTTACTGAAAGTTTATCTGGATTTAGACCGGGTCAGTGAAGCCCGCGCTGCTTTTCAGGAAGCCACGTCTCAGCCTGGACATGCGCTCAGTGAAGCTGAAAAGCAATGGCATGCCTGGATTTATCTGCGGGAAGAATTGCAGAAAAGACCAAATGATATTGCTGTTTTGAACGATTTAGGCGGGCTTGCGCTGAAAGAGCAAGATTCAGAGGCTGCTGAGAAATATTTGAACCAAGCGAGATACTTAGCGCCTGAAAATGCGGCTGTCGCCTTTAATTTGGGACTTTTAAACATGCAGATGAAAAACTGGAGTGAAGCCCAAACGCTTTTAGAAGAAGTTCTCAAGCACGATCCTGACCATCGCAAAGCGGCTTATAATCTGGCGAAAGTTTATTTTAAACTGGGTCAGAATGAAACCTCACGCCAAATTCTTTTGAAACTTTTGGCGCAGGACCCCCACGATCAATTGGTGCTCAAGGCCTTGGAAGCACTGGAGAAAAAACCATGAAGCGTCTGTTTGCGTCTTGGGCTTTGCTCTCTCTGGTGGTATGGGGAGGGATCTTTCCTGCTCAGGCCCTGACCCGCCAGGAGCGTGAAGAACGTGTCTTGGCTCGTGCTTTGGTTGCGGGAGATTCAGCCGCTGTCGAAACCTGGCTGGCGCTGCACAAACAAAGCGCGCAGGAGCCTCTGTCTCTGAGTTCACAATTGAATTTACATCCGATCAGCATTGTGGTGACACGCACAGCGCCCAAATACCAGGAAGAAATTTTGGACTTGTTGCTGCGTTTGGGAGCGCATTTCAATTATCAGGAAGTGGATTTGGGCATGAAAACCCCGCTGCATCTGGTGATGGCTTTGGACTCAGAGCCCCAGGTCAGCGCCCTGGTGCGTTTTATTTTGAGCCACGAAGGTTGGCCCAGTCTTGGGCAGCCCGATCAATCGGGCCAGACTCCAGTCGAACTCGCCAAACTGCGCTACCCTGATTTGGCGAAAGCCCTCGAAAACTTTCATGCGGTTCAATTGAGCCCTATGAGCCTGGGGTATCAGGCGACGGCCTGGGCCAAAGGCGAAAAAAATCTGAAAAGTTATTTGCGTGAACAGGAATTATTTGAAGCTCTAGACGATCAGGATTTAAACCGCTTAAAAAAACTGCTGGAGCAGGGTGTGGATCCCACAGCCCATTCCTTGGAAATGCACTGGCAAACGCCCTTACATATTCTCTTGACTTGGCCTGCCGGGCAGATTAAACAAAACTTTTTAAAAATGCTGATGGCCTATGAGGTCTGTCGCGAAGCGGAGGATTGGCAAGGAAACCGACCGATGCATCTCGCAGCAGAAACAGGTCAAACAGGGGCGCTTTCAATCTTACAAGCCCATGATGCAGCGCTTGAAGCACGTAATCATTTAGGCCAGACTCCCCTGATGCTGGCTGCCTTGGCTGGAGAGAAAGAGGCCTTGCTCTGGTTGATCAATGCGGGAGCCAATCCACAACGTTTGGACAATACGGGCAAGACTCCCTTGCAAGCCGTCTCAGAGCGTTTAAAGGCAGCCGATATGGAGCTTGAACTGCGCGGAAAACTGCTCGTGATTCAGAAACTTTTGACTGAAAAGGCTCAGTGAAAATAGCTGTCCTGAATCTGTTGCCAGCGAGGGGTATCCAGAAAACGCAGCAGACTTTGATTCAGGGCCTCGCGCAAGGGGGAACCCTGGGGCAGGGCAAAGGCATAATTCTCAGAGTGCAGATTTTCTCCCAAGACCACCAGGTTGCGGCTGGCCTTTTGTGCCACCAGATAGCGCAAGATAGGCAGATCATGCACCACGGCATCCAATTCTCCTTTTTCAAGGGCTGTCAGCGCACTTTCAATATTCTCATAGCTTTTGTATTGAATTTTAAGATCTGAAAGAAAAAGACTGCCAGAGGTGCTGTGTGCCGCACCCACCCGCGTATGGCTCAATTCTCCGAGGCCCGTGACTTTGCTCTGTAAATTGCTGAGGGTAATACTTGAAGAAATTGCCGCTGTAAAGCCCGAAATGGTGATTACCGAGGCAAACATCCAGACCAGGGCCACACTGCGACCGAGAAAGGTGACGGGAGCTTTGTCACCATAGCCCACAGTGGTCATGGTGACGGCTGACCACCAGAAACCCTGTCCCATGCCTTTCAAAATTGAGCCGCCAAACTGGCTGGTATTTTTTCTGCGCTCGAAGGCCCAAATCAAGATCCCGAAGATAAAAATCACAGTGGCCAAGGCCCCCAGGGCACGCAGCAGATTGAGATTCATGATCGAGAGCAGACCATCCATGACCGAACCGGCTTTTTTTACGGTGGCAATGCCTTCTCCGCCTTGAAAGAAGGGTTGGCTAAAATCTAAAATGGCTTCACGTTGGGCTGATACTGAAATTGGGCCAATTGCCAAATCTGCCTGGCCTGTTTCAACGGCTTTCAGCACCTCGCCCATGGTGCGATAGGTCTTCATTTCATAATTCAGTTTGAGATCGCTGCTCACGGCTTTCCAGAGATCGATCACCATGCCTTGCATGTCTGATTCTGTAAGTATCACGAAAGGGGGGGCACTCTTGGTTGCGACTCTTAAGCGGGTGGGTGGTTCTGCCTGCGCCAAGGGCTGAACAAAAAACAGGCAGACAAGCAGGCCAAAGAATAAAGACAGGCCTTTGGGTGCTTTGAATGAGAGGGCTTCAGGCATTGTTTATTTCTCCTGCAGTCTAGGCTCGGGGAAAGCTGGAGTTTTTCCCAAAACAGAGGAACGCGGGTCATTCCGTTAGGGTATCAGCAGTATTCTTTTGAATCGACTTTTTCAGGGTACTTGAATTTTGCAGGAAAATCCAGCTTGAATTTAAGTTTTCACAAGTGGAAGGCTTCGCTTTTGAGTGAGCAAAGCATTTTTTGCTCTGTTTTGCAGCTTGTGATCAGAATTTTCTGTGAGGTTTGAGCCCGTGCGGAACAGGCTAATGTACGCCTCCCAATTGCGTGTAAAGTGAGGTGATGCCCAGCGTTAAAAGCGCAACCAAGCCAAAATAGCCAACTGCAAATTGCGTCCGTTTGGCCTGGCTGATTTCAAAATAGGCCCGATTTTCGCCTTTCCACCAGCCGTAAAACTCGCTGATTCCCAGCACCAGAATCAAAATCAGCAGGGGGCTGTGAAAGACGGTGAGGATTAAAAATAATAAAAAGACCAGCCCAGCTCCCCAAAGCCAAGGTGAAAGTGCGCCTGTGATCCGACCGCCGTCCAGGGGACGAACGGGGAGCAGATTGAAGAGATTGAGAAAAAATCCGATATAGGCCAAAGAAAGGAAGAGACGCTCCTGGCTGAGAGCATAGAAAACCAGGCAAAGAGCAGCCGCCAGGCTGCCCAAAATCGGACCGGCAATCGCGACCCAGGCTTCGATTTCGACATTCTCCGGGGTTTCTTTCATGCTGATAAAGGCCCCCACAAAGGGGATAAAAACGGGGGTGGAAACATCAAGGCCGAGATAGCGCGCCATGCCATAGTGGCCCAGTTCATGCAGCAGAAGCAGAATGACAAAGCCGACCCCAAAAGCAGGGCCAAAGCGCAAGCTTTCAAACCAGATCATGACCCCCATCGAAAGCAGGGTTTTAAATTTGAAGAGCGCAAGCAGAAATTGGGCTTTGGTTAAGATCAGCAAGAGCAGAGCCTTGCTCTTGAACAGAAAGATTCCCAAAATGCCAAGGGCTCCCCAGAGCGGTCCTCTGTTTGCCGATGCGGGTGGCTCTGGACTTGGACTGGGAGCATCTGATTCTGACATCTAAAATCCTTGCTTGAGCTTGATGCTATTTATCGTACTCCAAATCAGAGACTTTGCGAATCTCCAGAAGAAATGAAACCTGCTCTTTTCGCTTCGAAATTCAGATTTTAGTGCCTGAGAATTTGCTTACTGGCTTCAGCCGCTCAGAGTTTGAGAAATGGTATACTGCCTGCGTGAAAACGACTATCTAGGAGAAAACGTCATGCCTCTCGAAGCCCAACTCAAAGCGCAATTCCAATCCTTATCCAATTTGATTCGTCGCGACAGTATCGACCTGACCACCCGTTCTGGTTCAGGTCACCCCACCACCTGTCTCAGTGCTGCAGATCTGATGACATGGCTGTTTTTCCGTGAAATTCGCCTGGATGCGAGCAATCTCGATCACCCCCACGCAGATAAATATATTTTTTCCAAGGGCCATGCCGCTCCCTTGCTCTATTCCCTGATGTACCGCTTGGGCTATCTTGAAGCCGCAGAAATGGAAACCTTCCGCAAAATTGGTTCACGTTTGGAGGGCCACCCCACCCTGCGTTTGCCGGGTGTGGTCGCTGCTACAGGCTCTTTGGGGCAGGGCCTCTCAATTGGCGTGGGCATGGCTGAAGTGTATAAACGCGAAGGCCGTGATCAACGCGTCTACGTGCTGCTTGGCGATGGTGAAATCAACGAAGGCCAGGTTTGGGAAGCTGCCATGCTGGCCGGTTCACTCAAAGTAGATAATTTGGTAGCAATTGTCGATCGCAATAAAATTCAACAAAGCAATTTTTGCGACAGCATCGTCAATGCCGAACCCCTGCATGATAAATTTACAGCTTTCGGCTGGGAAGTGGCCCGTATCAATGGCCATGACCTTGATGCCGTTGCTGAAGTCTTTGCCCAGGCCCGTAGCAACAGGGGCAAACCCTTTGCGATCATTGCCGATACTGAAAAAGGTTTTCCCGTTTCTTTCCTCTCAGGCAAACTCAAACGTCATGGCGTGGCGCTCAAAGCCGATGAACGCGATTTGGCCTATGGCGAATTGCCTGTTGGAGATGATTTGGATATTGCGGCGTTTACCGTTTCAAAACAGAATTTTGCGCCCCTTGAAAAAACCGCTGTTAAAATTGACTATCTCATGAATGGCAGTGAATTTGATGCCAGTAAAGAACAGGCCGCCCGTGCCGCCTATGGCGATGCTCTCAAATTGATGGGCGGGCTTTCAGACAAGGTCTGGGTGGTAGATGGCGATGTCAGCAATTCCACCTACAGTGAGCGTTTTGCCCAGGCCTATCCCGATCGGCATATCGAGTGCGGCATTGCCGAGCAGAATATGATCAGCGTGGGCGTTGGCGTGGCTGCTACGGGCAAGGTTGCTTTGGCCAATTCGTTTGCCCGTTTCTTTGAGCGTGCCTTTGACCAGATTGAAATGGGAGCTTATTCTCAGGCCAATCTGAAAGTGGTGGGCTCGCATATCGGGGTTTCAATTGGGGAAGATGGAGCCTCTCAGATGGCCATGGCCGATTGTGGTTTTATGCGTGCCATTCCTGGTTCTGTTGTGCTTTGCCCTGCCGATTATGTCAGCACCTTTTATCTGACCCGTGAAATTCTGAACCACGATGGTTTCTGCTATATGCGTACCTTCCGTGGCAATCGTCCGGTGCTCTATCCGATCGATGAAAGCTTCCCGATTGGCGGTTGCAAAGTGCTGAAGGCCAGTGATGCTGACAAAGCTGTGGTGGTTGCTAGCGGTTATGTGGTGCATGAGGCGCTGAAAGCCGCCGAAGAACTGGCTGAAAAAGGCTTGAATCTGCGCGTGATCGACGCCTATTCTCTCAAGCCTTTTCCGGCTGAAGAAATTCGCCAGATCTGTGAAGAAGTGGGCGGCCCTGCCGTTTTTACCCTCGAAGATCATTACGCCACAGGCGGCGTGGGCGATGCTGTGCTTGAAGCCTTGAATGGCAGTGGCATTCGGGTTGAAAAACTGGCGGTTACAGCTTTCCCTGAATCAGGAAAACCCGAAGACCTGCTCGCAAAATATGGTGTAGACGCTGCCGCTTTGGTGAAGCGTGTACAGGAAGTTTTGGGCTAAGCCATGGCAGAAAAACAAGCCCCTAAAAAAACAACGAAACGTGCGACAGCTTCAAAAAATGTGCTCTCGATTGATATTGGGGGCAGTGGCCTGAAGTTGCGCGTTTTGGATCCCCAAGGGCAGCCCCTGAGCGAGCGTTTGCGCACTGAGACACCGCAACCCGCAGATCCTGAAGCCGTATTGAACGCCTTGGCCTATCTGATTGATCAGGTCACGCAGCCCTATGGTTATGTTTCAGTTGGCTTTCCGGGTGTGGTTCGCCACGGCGTTATTTATACGGCAGTCAACTTGAACCCCGCCTGGGAAGGCTTCAATCTGGCTGAAGTGCTTGAAATTCGCCTGAAATGTCCAGTCAGGGTTGCCAACGATGCCGATATTCAGGGGTATGGTGCGATTCAGGGCAAGGGCCTTGAAATGGTCTTGACCTTGGGTACGGGCATGGGCGCTGCGTTGTTTACCAATGGCCATCTGGTTCCCAATCTGGAATTGGGCCATCACCCTTTTCGCAAAGGGCAGACCTATGAAGAGCAATTGGGTCGGGCCGCGCTCGATCTGGTGGGCAAAAAAACCTGGAACAAGCGCTTGCTCAAAGCGATTGACCTGCTTCAGCGCATTTTTAATTTCGACACCCTTTATATTGGCGGGGGCAATGCCAAACGGATTGACCCCGGTCAATTGCCGCCTGGTGTAGAGATTATCAGCAACGAAGCCGGTATATTGGGTGGCGCTGTGCTTTGGCGCGATCATTAGTGGGTCTGAAACAATTCATTTACAATTGAGCACAAAAGCTTTACAACACGCGTAAATTCACTTTACGCCCGGTCTTTAAACTGAGATCATCATCGATGAACTTGACTCAGAAAGGACACGGGCATGCGAAAACAGCTACAGAGGCTTGGGCCTCTGTTTTTCTTTTTTGTTTTAACCTTGCCACTTGCCGCCAAAGAAGACGAAACCTTTCGCATTCGGGGCCGAATTCAAACCGGCTGGGAATTGCTTGCCGATAACAATACGGGCGCTTGGAGTGACGAACTTTATGTGCGCCGGGCCCGTCTGGATGGCCGCTGGAAACCCTTTGATTGGGTCAAACTCGTCTTGGAACTTGAGTTTGCCAAAAACGTAGCGTCTCGGGATGTCTATGCCGAGTTTAAACTCAATCCAGATCTTGAATTGACAGTTGGGCGCTTTAAAAAGCCCTTTTCCCGCCTGCGCATGATGTCTCCCTGGGATATGTTGATTCCTGAGCGGGGTCTGCTCGATCAACACGCCATCGACGATACCAAGTATGGGGGCTTTGGCGCACGTGACTATGGGGTGATGCTGGCGGGTGATCTTTGGGGGCCAACTTTCTGGCAGGATCCGCTCAAATTCAGCTGGAATCTGGGGGCCTTTAACAGTCTGCCTGGAGATACGGGTTATCACCGTGATTTTGTGGCCCGTGGACAATTGCGTCTTTTCAAGGGGCTTTTGCTGGCCGTGGATGGTTCTGTCAAACTCTATGAAGAATCTGCACAGCTTAAAACGGCAAGCCTCTGGGGGGCCGACCTGAAATGGGAATGGGATCCCTTCAGGCTGCAGATTGAGGGGGCCCTTGGCGATAATGTCAACCAGGGCAGCAAGCTTTGGGGGGCGCACAGCATCGTTTCTTGGGAATTTCCATTGAGCGAAAATCTGAAGCTGATTCCCGCTTTGATGTTTGAAGTCTTTGACCCCGATCTCTCTCGCAATCAAGATTTTGCCTGCCGGTTTGCAGGGGCTTTGAACCTCGATATCTATGAAAATATACGTGTGCTGCTTTCAGTCGATAAAACCTGGCAGGAACTGGGGGCGGCAGAGAGTTCCTTGCCCGATCCCCTGCAGGTGCTGCTGCAGACCAATCTGAAGTTTTAGCCATGAACGCTTTCCGTTTGCCCGTCCTGCGTTGGAAAACGGGTGTTCTGCTGGTTTTGCCTTTGCTGCTCTTGGCGGGTGGAATCAGTTGGAGTGCCTGGCAGAGCTTATGCCAGTTTCAAGTCTGGATGGGGGTTTCAGAACCCATTTCCTCTGAACTCCTGCGCATACATCTTCGCGATCAGTTGCAAGGCCAATGGCGCCGCACCCGACCCGTGGGGAATCAGGCCTTGGATTTGCCCCTCTTGGAGCTGAACGTGGCTGACAATAATCTTGCGGTGCTGATCCAAGCTGGAAAGCATCCCTTTGTGGCTGTTCAGGGATTTTTCCAAGGGCAGCCGCTCAAGGGCGAATTGCGATTGCGGGGCTATAAACCCTGGCATGTGGCCGAAGCAAAGAAATCCCTGCGTGTGAAATTGAAAAAGGGTCAGTTTATCTGGGGCCAGCGGGAATTCAATCTGTTCAATCCTGATCGGCCAGTTTTATTTGAAAATACCCTTGTTTTGGAGCTGGCACGCAAATATGGTCTTTTGGCGTTGGATTCACAGTTTTTGCGTTTGCATTTGAACGGAATGGATCTGGGGGTTTTTGAAATGGGGGCTCCTCTGGATGAAATGGTTTTGCGTCGGGCCCGCTTGATTCCAGGAGATATCTATACGCTTGAAAACCGGCTGCGCGGCTGGGAGAATGCTTTGCATTGGAAATATGCAAGTTGGCATAATAAAAACGCCCGCCAATATTTGAATCTCAAAAATTTGCTTGGGCATCTTCACCGTGACAGCCCTGCGGCTTTTGCAGATTTCGTTGCCCAGGAAGTTAATCTCAAAGCCTTTGTGGTGCTTGATTTGCTGCTTCAGATATTCAGTGAACGCAATGCGGATTCTGAACTGAATTATGCCTTGCACTATGACCCCTATCTGGGGCGTTGGCAGCCCGTGCTGCTTGAAAGTCAGGGCTTTGGAGAAGGCCCTGCTCCTCAGCGGGATCCCCTGATGGAAAAGCTCTCTTCCCTGCCCGCTTTTCAGGCCGAGCAACAGGCCCTTTTGCGGCAAGGGCTGAAAAACGAAATCGCGCCTGAACACATGAGCCAACGCAGTTTGGTTTATCTGAACGCGCTCCGCGCCGATTTGAGCGCTGATCCTTTCTGGCGGGCCCGCAATCGCCTGCCAGCCTTCGATCCACTCAGTGAAAATTTGATGCGGCCCATGACCCTGACTGTGCTTGAGCAGATTTTGGCTGCCCGTCTGGCTGAAATTCAGTTGCGGGTACAGTCTCTTGAGCGATCAATCAACCATTCCAAGATGAAGCCTCAGCCTGTCGTTGTTTTTCCAAGCGTTACGCTGGGGCCAGGACGCGTTGTGATTCCCCAAACACGGATTTTTGAAAAGGGACGCAGGGTTCGAATCCTGGCGGGAACCACCCTGCTGATGGGGCCGGGGGCTTCCTTGATTTTTCAGGGCCCGCTTGAGATTTTGGGGGCTGAGGGTGCGCCTGTTGTGATTCGTCCGGCACAGTCTGACCCTTGGGGAGGGCTGGTTTTACAGGGGCCGCTCAGTGCAGGCTCACGTTTGCTGAATCTTCAGGTATCAGGGGGCAGCTTTCCGCGTTGGGGCCAGCGGATTTATACCGCGATGGTAAACCTGCATGAAACCCAGGATTTGCTTTTGGAAGATTGTTTTTTCAGTGATAATCGCGGGGGGGATGACCTGCTGCATACGGTCTATGTTCAGAATTTAAAGGCCCACCGGATCTCTATTCGCCGGGCCTTTTCAGATGCCTGGGATTTGGAATTTACGCGGGCCGAGATTGAAGAGCTGAAAATTGAGGGGGCTGGTGATGATGGCCTGGATCTGATGGGAACAGAGCTGAGTTTAAAAAAGGCAGCAATACGGCAATGCTTGGGCAATGGCGTCTCGGCCGGAGAAGAAACCCAGGTGCAGCTTGAACAGACCTTGATTGCTGCCGGTGGGGTGGGGTTGCTGGCTAAAAATGCCTCTGTGATCCATATTGACTCCAGTCTGCTCTATGGCAACCGCACCGGCCTGAAAATCTACCAGGCTTCACCCCATTATGGTGGGCTGAGCCGGATCTTCAGCCGGAATCTTTTTCTTGCAGGTTCTCTGCGGCCCCTTCAATTGGATTCCACCTCGCTGAAAGCTTTTCCTGCTCCCCGTTTTCAAAGCCGTTTTGAACAGGCTGCTGTTTTGAAGCCCTTAAAAGACTGGTTGGGCAAGCAAGGGAATTGGCAACTTTGGTTGAGTCGCACGGGAGGCCTGCCATGAAAGAACGCGGAGGTTGGCTGCTGATTCTCAGCCTGTTGGGGCTTCTGGGGCTTTGGGGAGCCTGGGTTTTTGTGCCTGCCCAGACCGAACAGATTGCTGAGCAATATCTGCTTTTGCTCGCCAGTCAGGGGCAGGCCATGCGTCCTGAACAAGCAGAAAACTGGCAGAAACAGATGGCCCTTCGCCCTGAACTCTTGTCGGCCCTTTTGCACCAACGCAGTGAACTGATTTTGGGACTGAATGCCCAAGAGCAGAATCTGGGTAAGTTTCTCCTGCTGCGAACGCCCACATCGGGAATGCAGAGGCTGGTCATTTACAGCAGGGTGGCTCAAAGCTTGGAAATTCATACCTATCAAGGGGTTCTACGCCTGGTATTCCATGCGGGGCAGCTTGTTTCGCTTCCCTTGCCCGAGGTTCAGACCGGTGGTGATTTGCTCTGGGGGCAAGCCCCAGAGCAGACACTGGAGATTCATTTAAAAGGAGTTTCGCCATGATCCGCCGTTTTAACCGTTTTGAACTGAAATACCTGATTACCTCGGCCCAGGCCGAAAGATTGAAGCAGGCATTGATCGGCCATGTTGAAGCCGATAGTTTCAGTGGGAGCAGGGGCTATCCTGTTCTGAGTCTTTATTATGACAGTCCGAACCATGATTTCTTCTGGGATAAAATTGAAGGCCTGAAGTTTCGGCGCAAACTCAGAATTCGGGCCTATCCCCAGGCCGATCAGAGCGGCGTAACCCAGGCCATGGTGGAAATCAAGCAGCGAATCAATAAAACCGTACAGAAACGCCGTCTGAAACTTCCCTTGGAGAAGGCCTATGAGCTCTGTTCAGGAAAACTCGAGGGGGTTGAACTCGATCCCCTGGATGCGGCAGTGGTTTCAGAGGTGAAGTATTTGGTAAATGCCAAGAATTTGCGCCCCAGTTGCCTGATCAGCTACCATCGCCAGGCCTATCAGGGCAATCAGTGGAATTCTGGTTTGCGGATTACCTTTGATACGGAACTAAAGACAAGTGTGCGCGATCTCAAGCTCGATTCCTCAGCGCAGAACAGCTATTTTATTCCTCCCGATTGGTGCATCCTCGAAATCAAGGTGGATGAACGGGTGCCCGATTGGCTGGCTTCACTGCTTTCCAGCCAGGAGCTTGAATTGCGCAGAATCAGCAAATACTGTGCCGGTTTGGCCCATGCCCATCAAATTCAGATCCAGAACCAGGAGCTTTCGCCCTTTCAGGCTCAAGATTTTCCTGAACCCCTGCCCGTTTTTAAAATTTTGACGCCGAGGAGCGCACCCTTATGAATACGCATTTACCTACCGTCTTGACCTTGGGAGATGCTTCCGGGGTCTTTACCCAATTGGACATTCTCTTGGTCATGTTCTTGGCCTTTCTACTCAGCCTGATTCTGGGCTTTGTGTATCGGGCCACCCATACCGGGGTTTCTTATTCCCAGAGTTATGTGCAAACCCTGGTGATTATGGGAACTGTGGTGGCCTTGATCATGTTGATTATTGGTTCCAATATTGCCCGGGCTTTTGCAATGGTGGGGGCGCTCTCGATTGTGCGCTTTCGCAATGCCATGAAAGAGACCCGTGATGTGGGATTTATTTTTATGATTATGGCGATTGGCATGGCCGTGGGCACCCGATTTTATTTGCTCGCCATTCTGGCGACGACTCTGCTTTCGATTTTTATTCTCTTGATGCAGAAGACCAATCTCTTTGCCCGTGAAATGCAGGAACGGATTCTGCGTCTGCGCGTTCCCCTGGAGATCAGTTCAGAAGAACATTTCCGGGCAATTTTTGAACAGCATCTTGATTCTTGGCGCATGATTTCACTCGAAACCGTACATGCAGGGGTTTTGCAGGAGCTTGTTTATTCTGTGGTCTTGCGTAGCAAGTCAGAACCTCAGCAATTGCTCGAAGCCTTGCGACAGTTCAATGGCAACCAGAAAGTGACCCTGGTGATGGGCCAGCAGGAGGTGGATCTCTGAGCCAGAGGGGCCTGAATTTCAAGTTTAAAAAATGATCAACAGAGGTAAACGATATGAAACGGATGGGACTTATTTTTCTTGCGGGCAGCCTGACACTCAGTGCCATGAGCTGTTCTAGCTATTCTCTGCTGGGAAAAAGCTCTGTGGTGGGCCGCCCGGCTGGATGGAGCGAAAATTCTCATGGCAAAGATACACTCCCTGATTATGCACGGGTTTTTCCCCAAGATCAGGTCAAAAAAATGGAAATTACCCTTTCTGCGGCTGATTGGAAATTGATGCAGGAGAATATGACCCAACTCTTTGGCGATCCTTCAAGCCAAACAGGCCCAGGAGGGATGCGGACGCCAGGTAATTTTCAACCCCCCGATGGTTTTCAGCCTCCAGTATTTCCTGGCGCTCCAGGAGCGACACCCGCTCCTTCTGTTTCGCCTGCTCCTGGTTCCAGCACTTCACCCAGTGCCCGCCCGACGCCTCCTGCTGGCGCCTTTCCCGGTGCGCCGCCTGGTGGGGGAGGCGGCCCCATGCTCGAAAACGGTGAAGATCCGATTTACCGGCCCTGCACGGTCAAAGTGGATGGCGTAAGCTGGAATTATGTAGGTATCCGCTATAAGGGAAATTCTTCGCTGCGTTCTTCCTGGGGACGTTCTCTCAAAATGCCCTTTCGGATTGATATGGATGAATTTGAATCCGAACACCCAGAAATCAAGAACCAGCGGATGTATGGTTTCAAGCGTCTGACGTTTTCAAGTGGCTTCAGTGACAATTCGCTGATCCGCGAAAAAGTCACTGCGGACATCTTTCTCAAGGCCGGAATTCCCTCTGCTCAAACTGCTTTTTATAGGATTTACGTGGATTATGGTGAGGGTCAGAAGTATTTTGGGCTTTACACGATGGTCGAAGCCCCCGATGCCCCGATGCTGGCTACCCAGTTCAAGAATCCAAGTGGCAATCTTTACAAGCCTTCGGGCAATGGCGCAAAACTTGCCACCTTTGATCAGGCTTCTTTTCCCAAAAAAACCAATGAAACCACTTCTGATTGGAAGGACATTCAAGCCTTGTTTGCTGCATTGAATGCCGACCGCTCAGATCCTGCCCGCTGGCGGGCTGGACTGGAACAGGTCTTGGATGTGGAAGGTTTTCTCAATTGGCTGGCGGTCAATACCCTGATACAGAACTGGGATACCTATGGCCGCATGGCGCATAATTATTACCTTTACAATGATCCAACAGATCAGCGTTTGCATTGGATTCCCTGGGATAATAATATGGCCCTGGCCTCTTCAATGGGCGGCCCTGGCGGTGCCTTTCCAGGCCTGCCCCGTCCTGGCGCGACCCCAACGCCATCCCCTGAGAGCAGTCCGTCTCCCCGTTCAAGCAGCAGTCCTGTTTCCACGCCTTCGGCCCAACCGACCCCGCCAGCCAATTTTCAGCGTCCAGGGGGCCCCGGTGGGGGAGCGCCTTCACTTGAGTTGAGCAAAGATGAAATCAATGCGTCTTGGCCTTTGATTCGCTTTTTGATCGATGATCCGGTTTACCATGCCCGCTATACTTACTATCTTGCCAAGGCCTTGGAAACAGCTTTTGCGCCAGCACCTACCCGTATGCTGTATCAGCAGGCACATAGTCTGATTCGGCCCTATGTGGTGGGCAGTGAGGGGGAACAGTCAGATGCCACGATGCTGAGCAGTCCTGAAGCCTTTGAATCGGCCTTGGATACGCTCAATACGCATCTTGAGGAGCGTCACAAGGCGGCTCAGGAATTTTTGACGAAATACGCAGCAGAGCTAAAAATGCCATAAGTTGATTGCTATACTGCTCCCCAGAAATCGGACAGCAAGAGCGTGAATTTAAGTTCCTGATCTGAGAGGAAAAAGGGCTGTCTTTTGAGGCAGCTCCTTTTTCTTATAATTTTTTAAGGTTTGATCCAGACCGGGGCGGTCCAGGCATCATCAAAACTGCCATCGGCATTGGTTTGGGTAATTTTGACAAAGGCATAGTTTTCCTGGCCTACTTCTGGGCGCCAGACGAACTGAAACTGTTTCTGGCCAGGATTCAGGGTCTGTTGAACAATGGGCTTTGCCGTATTCTGGCCGGGAGTATCTGTGAAAATTTGCAGCAGATACTGGGCCTGGGGCTCATCTTTGTCTTCGATCTGAATTTCAAGTTGAACTTCTCCAGCGGCAGGCAGGTCTTCGCCCATCCAATGGCCATTGGCGGTAAAATAAACGGCCATGTTTTTGTCTTCTGTGGCAAAAATTCTGCGGGCCCGCAGACCTTCGTAAATGCCTTCAGGCGTCAGTTCGCTTGCCAAAACGCCGCTGCGCCCTGGATGCAAACTGCCCCAGTGGGCATAGTGATTGTCTTGATCGGCCGTTGGCCCCAATTTAAAGCCCTGGTTGAGATAAAAGAAATAATCTTCTTCCATATAGGCTTCAGCTTTGGCTATCGGTTTGGGATTGGTGCCGGGGCCATTGAGAATTTCAATGCTGCGCACCCAGGGATTGGCTGCTTTTGCCAAGGCTTGAAAATCACGGTTATAGTCATCATAGCCATAGTCGTTGAAAAGATTTGAGCGCATCATGCCAATCGGCAGGAGCCGGGCTTCCATTTGCTGGTGGCCCTGCTGATCGGTTTTGAAGATTTGAGGTTGGGGGGTATTTTCAGCCAGACCTAAATCGCGCTTGAAATTGGGGTGATTAAATTGAACAAAAGCGATCTCAGGGTGTGCGGGCAGATACTTTTCAAACAGGGTTTTAAAATCACCATTGCCGACATCGACAATATTGGCGGCATTGAAAATATTCATATGGTTGCCACTGGAGATGGTTGAAAATTCCTGACCATAGAGGGCTGCAAATTTGCCTGGAGTGGTGAATTCCCGCGCGTTTTTCTTGAGATCTTCGTAGAGCTGGGGGGTGAGATAAATGCCATCACTGCCCCCGGCAGCTTCGTGATTGTGTTCTGTCACGGCCATAAAGTCAAGACCATTGCCAATGGCCATGCGATAGGCTTCACGGGGGTTGAGAATACCATCAGAATAAGAGGTATGTGAGTGCAGATTGCCAAAATAGGCGCGCATGGCTTTGGCAGGAGTGCGATTGGCGCTGAAACGGGTAAGATTGGAAGACTGGCGATTGAGCGGTTGCAGGCTGATCGGCTTCAGTGCCGCAGAACAGGCACTCAGTAATACAAGCGAGGCAAGGGTCAGCAAGCGCGGGGAAAAGGTCATTGAATCATCCTTTTCAGACTGGAATTAACCATTTGTTAAGTTTAGTTTATCATTTTTGGAGCCCGGCTTCAAACGTCCGATCTTTCCAATTCTTTGCTGAAATCTGAGGATGTCTGGTTTTATATCGGGATATCTGAAAATATCACAAAATGGAATTATTTCAAAAAATCAATACCATACAGTCAAACTGTCAATATCGGGTACAATGAAAACCTGCAAGGGGGCATTTCAGCAATCATGGAACGTATTTCGCGCGACGATCTGATTCGCTCTTTTCTCAATTTTTATGCCGATACGGGGCCCCCTGAAAAAACGCAGGCCGTGCAAACTTCCCAGAATTTTTATCTCGAGCCTGAAATTGATTCAAATATGCAGGCCCGTCTGGCCCGTTTTGAAAAACTGCGCCAGGAAGTGGAACGCCGACACCTACTTGAGCCTGTGGCCGATTTAAAACCCGGTCTCAAGCTCGATTACGCCCACGAACTCAATGCCCGTCAACTGGCTGCTGTTACAACCACCTCGGGCCCACTTTTAATTTTGGCAGGGGCAGGCAGTGGCAAAACCCGTACCTTGGTTTACCGCCTGAACTATCTGCTTGAAACAGGCACGCCCCCTGAACGGATTCTCTTGCTGACCTTTACCCGCAAGGCTTCTGCAGAAATGCTGCAGCGCTCCCGTGGGCTACTGCAGTCGGAACGCGCCGAAAAGGTCATGGGGGGAACCTTTCACTCTTTTGCCAGCCATTTACTGCGCCGTTACGCCAAACTCTTGAATCTCGACCCCCATTTCAGTATTATCGACACGGTCGATGCTGAAGATATCATTGATTTGATTCGTCAGGAATTGAAGTTTGACAAGCAGAGCAGGGCCTTTCCCAAAAAGAGCCGAATTCAGGAATTGATTTCCCGGTCCCGCAATTGTCAGATGACGATTGCCGAGGTTGTGGCACGTGATTTTAAGGGGCTTGAAACCTATCTTGAAGAACTTGAAACCCTGGAGTCTGTTTTTCAGGAGTACAAACGGCGGCATTTTTTGCTCGATTATGATGATTTGCTCGATCAGGTCAATCTTGGTCTGCGGGAAAACCCGGCTTTCAAACGCTCGGTGCAGAATCTTTTTGACCATATCATGGTGGATGAATACCAGGATACCAACAAGGTGCAGAAAGAGCTTGCCGATCATCTGGCTGAGAAGCACCGCAACCTGATGGTGGTGGGTGACGATGCCCAAAGTATTTATGCTTTTCGGGGGGCAGAACTTGAGAATATCCTGCTTTTCCCAGAGTCCTGGCCCGATTGTAAAATTGTGCGACTTGAACAGAACTACCGCAGCAGTCAACCCCTGCTGGATTTCAGCAATGCCTTGCTGAAACAAGCCCGCTTGGGCTATCCCAAACATCTTTTCAGCGAGCGCAAACAGGGCATCACGCCTGAAGTTTGCAAGCACTTTAGCACGGAGGATGAAGCGATTTGGGTGGTCGATCAGATTCTGGCCCTGCGCGAACAGGGGCTTGAACTTTCAGAGATGGCAGTGCTCTATCGGTCTGGCTTTCACAGCAATTATATTCAAGCGGAGCTGCTGCGCCGCAGCATCCCCTATGTGGTGTATGGGGGAATTCGCTTCACTGAGCGCCGCCATGTGAAAGATTTGGTAGCCCTGGCGCGTCTTTTGCTCAATGGCTTTGATGCGGTGGCCTGGCACCGGATTCTCAAACTGATTCCAGGGGTGGGGCAGGTCACTGCCCGCAAGATTATTGAAAGCGTGCGCACGCACCAGGGGCAGTTTGTTCTCAATGGTTTGGGCAAGAAAAAATTTGCACCGGATCTTCAAACCCTTTATACCACGCTGGAAGCAGCCCGCCAGGCCCCGAGTGTGGTGGCCCAACTGGAATGTCTGCAAAGCTATTATGCGCCTTTGCTGCGCGAAGTAGAAAGCGATTGGTCTCAACGCTTACCTGATTTAGAGATTTTGCTGCAATTGGCACGCAAATACAAAAAACTTGAAACTTTTCTTTCAGATTTTGCATTGGATCCCCCCTCCCAAAAATACCAGGATGGCACCACGCCATTGATTGATGAGCGTGAAGAAAAACCGGTGGTCCTTTCGACGATTCACTCTGCCAAGGGCTTGGAATGGTCGGCTGTTTTTATTCCCCACCTGCTCGATGGACTCTTGCCCTCGGCCCGTTCACTCAAACGCCTTGATGAATTGGAAGAGGAACGCCGACTGTTTTATGTGGCCTGTACCCGTGCCCGTGAGTATCTGTTTTTGAGTTATCCGGCCTGGCACCAAAGCTATGATGCGGTTTTTACCCAGGTCTCACGTTTTTTAGACGGCCATCAGGGTTTGACCCATGCTTTTTCAGAGACCCAGGTTTAAGGGCTGATTTGAATTGGGCTGCCTCCGGCGTTCAGAGAGGCGCGAATGGCGTCTAAGACTTTTACCACCCCGGTTCCAAAATTCCCGTCAGAAAAAGGTGGGGTTTGGCTGTGAATCGCGTTTAAAAATTCCTGCACTTCGGCCTTGAGGGGTTCTGACATTTGCAGGCGGGGAATATGTGTATCCCCCTGCTTGGGCAAAAGCTGGTACTGGCCAAAATCCTGGTAATAGGGTTCCTGCATGACGCCGGCTTCATAAATTCGAATCGGTTCAGTGGTATTGATATCGTCCCAAGTGACCATTTTTTGACTGCCGACCAGGGTCATTTGCCTTACCTTGACGGGATTCAGCCAGCTGACATGCACATGCGCTGCAATTTTGTCAGGGTAGCTGAGGGTGATAAAGGCGATATCTTCGTGCGGGTGGGGCAGACAGGAATGGGCCCGTGCTGAAACTTCAAGCGGAAGGCTGTCGAGCAGATAGTTAAAGATCGAGATATCGTGGCTGGCAAGATCCTCAATCGCCCCCACATCACTGCGAATCGGGCCAAGATTGGTGCGGGTGGAATGCAGGTAATAAAGTTCACCGAGCAGGTTTTGCGTTAAATAGCTTTTGAGCTGGCGAATGCCGGTATTGAAGAGAAAAGTATGGCCTACCATCAGGATTTTTGCTTGGGCAGCAGCCAATTGTGTGAGTGCTTGGCCTTCTTCTATGCGCAGGGTCAAAGGTTTTTCACAGAGCACGTGCTTGCCAGCTCTTAGGGCCTGTGAGACCAATTCAAAATGGCTGGTGGCGGGGGTTGCGATCACCACAGCATCAATTTGCGGATTCTTAAAAATCTCTGAGGCGTTTTCACAGAATTCAACAGCGGAGAATTGGCTTTTCAGGCTTTCCCGACGTTGGGGATTGAGATCTGCCGCTTGCAGAATCTCGGTGCCTGTCAATTGCTGAAAAACACGCAGGTAATTGGGGCCCCAATGGCCACAGCCGATCAGACCCGTAGCGAGCACTTTTTGTTGATTTTGTTGAAGATGTGCAGACATGAAAACAGTATACCGCTCGCCAAGCCTGAGTGGTTTGACTGGCTGGTCACAAGGCAAATAAAAAAACAGGAGTGATATACTGAACTATCCCAATCAAGCAGGTAGTATCTCCCATGTCCCGACTCGCGATTACCGACCTCAAACGGCAGTACGAAGCCCTGGCAGCAGAAATCCGTCCGGCGGTTGAGGCCGTTTTTGCCTCGGGCTGGTATATCAAGGGGCCAGTGCTTCAGGCCTGTGAGCAGGAATTGGCTGCTTATTTGGGTGTGAAATATGCAGTGGGTGTCAATTCGGGCACCGATGCCCTGATTCTGGCCTTGCTGGCAGCGGGGATTGGGCCGGGTGACAAGGTGATCACCTCGGCCATGAGTTTTACCGCCACAGCCGAAGCGATTAGCCGAACCGGGGCTGAACCTGTTTTTGTAGATATCTTGCCCGGAAATGATTGTCTCAATCCGGCTTTGCTGGAAGGCGCGCTGGTTCCGGGGGTCAAAGCGGTTTTGCCAATTCATTTACATGGCTATCCCTGTGATATGCAAGCCATCCTGGCTTTTGCCCGAAATCATGGGCTCAAGGTGATTGAAGACTGTGCCCAGGCGATTGGGGCCAGTTATCACGGGCAAAAAGTGGGAGCCTTGGGTGATGCGGGCTGTTTCAGCTTTTTTCCGACCAAAAATCTGGGCTGTTATGGCGATGGCGGCCTGATCACCACCGATTCAGAACCACTCTATGCCAAGCTACAGGGGTTGCGGGAACATGGCATGCCCCGTAAAAATATCCAAGATTATACCGGCTTCAATTCCCGTTTGGATGCAGTTCAAGCCGCGATTCTGCGAGTAAAATTGCCCTATCTTGAGGGCTGGAACAGCCGCCGCCGGGAACTGGCCCGCCATTATCACACGCTTTTAGAGGGCGTGAATGTGCAGCGCCCCCCGCTTGAAATTTCTGAAGCAACCACCAGTGTTTTTCACCATTACGCCTTGCGGGTACCCGCAAAGCGCGACGTCCTGCAGAAAGCCATGGCCGAAGCTGGGTTTGAATGTCTTGCCTATTATCCAGTGGCTCAGCACCGCCAGGCAGTTTATGCTGACCGCTGGCCTGAAAACAGTTGCCCTGAAGCCGAGTTGGCGGCCGAAACCACCCTGGCCATTCCGCTTTTTCCTGAATTGCTGGCGTCTGAGCAGGAGGCCGTGGTATCTGCTCTTAAACAAAATTTGGAAGTTCTATATGGCTGATTTACCCTTTGATGGCTTTAAAAAAACAGGCCCGGATCAAGCACTTGAGCAGCGCTTGGCTGCGCATTGCGAGCGCTTTCAGATCTCCCCCTTGGAGGCGATCCAGCTCTTTCCCGTTTTGGCGCGGCGACAGTGGTTGAAACGTTTTTTGGCGCATAGCCAGTTTTTTCAGCAAACCCTTGAAGTGCCGGGGGATATTGTCGAATTGGGTGTTTTTCGTGGTCTGGGGCTGATGACCTGGGCCAATCTCTTGGAAACCTTCTGTGTCGGGGATCGTACCAAAACCGTCTATGGCTTTGATAATTGGCAGGGGTTTGTTGAGATTGCACCCGAAGATGGCGCAAACCATGAGCAGACCCACAAAGAAGTGGGGGGCTTTTCTCCCGCCGAATTTTATGCCGAGTTGAAGGCCGCAATCGAGATTTTTGATGCCGATCGTTTTGTGCCCTGGAAAGATCGGATCAAATTGGTAGAAGGCAATATCGAAGAGACGGTTCCTGCTTTTGTGCAGGCCCATCCAGGTGTTCGTTTTTCGCTGGTTCATTTTGACTGCGATCTGTACCGCCCGACTTGGGCGGCACTTGAAGCGATTTGGCCGAAGCTTTCACGGGGGGGTATTCTGCTCTTTGATGAATACGCGATCAAAGAATGGCCGGGTGAAACCCAAGCGGTTGACGAGTTTCTGGCAGATAAACCTGATCTCAGTATCAAAACCCTGCCCTGGACCAATGTGCCTGCGGGCTATTTGGTAAAACCCTGAAATGCGCTTTGATCTTAGCCATTTTCAAACCCAGGGTTATCAGGTACTGCCCGACTTGATTCCCGCAGAAACAGTGAGTACGGTTGGCAATTTTTTAAGTGAAGCCTATGCGCAGTTGATGGATTTTCTGAAGGCCGAGCTTCGCATTGAAAGCCCTGAAGATTTACTCGCTTTTATGGTCAAAAGTGAGCAGGAACCTTCGCTTTTTGCGGATTTATCAGCTGATCTGCGTCAAATTTTGGTGGGGCATTTTCAATTAAAAACCCGTTTGGATCCTATGCTGTGGGCAATACCGCGCAGCCCCCGAGTGAAAGCGCTTTTGGCGCAACTCTATCCTGAGCAATCTGTTCATATGCACATGCCCCCCACAGCCCGCTTTGTTTTGCCGGAAAACCGCTGGGCGGGAGTGCCTGCCCATCAGGATATCAGCTACAATCGCCATATGCGAGACTTCGTAACGCTTTGGACACCCTTTGTCCCGATTGACAGCTTGTGTGGCGGCGTGATTTTTTACAAGGGAACAGGCCATTTGCCAGAACAACCCCAAGCGGAACCTGAGAAGCTTTTTTGGCAGGGAGCAGTCTCTGATACGGGCTGGGTGAAAGAACAACCTGTATTAAAGCCAGGAGATGGCCTTATTTTAAATCCCTGGGTGATTCATGAATCGGCTCCCAATCTGTCGCAAACGCTGCGTATCAGCATCGATTCGCGCTATTTTGTGGGGCCGCTTGAAAAACACGCTCTAAACCTTGATACCTGGGAAGTTGAGGGGGGCAAGTGAGCTTGGCCTACTTGTTTTATGATCTTGTTTTGCTCTTTCTTTTTACTTTGACACATGGCTTTGCCCTGGGGCTTGTTTTCAGTTTTTATGCACTTTTGGCATCGGTTTTGGCTCCCCTTTGGCTGGGGCTTTTGTTTCCCTGTTTTGCGCTGATCTATCTCGGGCTGATGCTTGTTTTGGTCTGCGGCATCCGCTGTTTACTGCCTGTTTTAAAGGCTGGCGATTATCTGGTTCCCAAGAGTTCAGGCTTTTATCTCTGGACGCTCTATTTCAGTTTGAACCGCTTGGTGTGGCTGCATCCCATCAAGAACCTGATTCTCTATTCTGCAGGGTTGCGCTGGCTGGCCTTTCGCGCTTTGGGGGCTAAAATTGCCTATTCCACTTCGATTTCTGCGGATGTGGATTTTGTCGATTTGTCTTTGATTTCGATTGGGCCCGATTCGATGATCGGCTCGGGTTCGATTTTAACGGGGCATTTTATGAGCACAGACAAGCTTCATTTGGGCCCGATTGAAATTGGCAAAAATGTCAATATCGGGGGCAATTGTCAGATTGGCCCGAATGTCTCAATCGGAGACGGCACGTGGATCGGTACCGGCTGCAGTTTTGCACCCTTGGTAACGGTCGGCAAGAATTGCCGGATCGAACCGCTTTCGGTCTTGCCCCCCGGAACGACCTTGGAAGATGGCGAATACTGGCCTGTACCAGAAGAAGCCTACTGACCCTTTAATTTTAACGCTGCCTGCAGAATATCGATGGACCATTGGCTTTCGGCATCCAGGTGCAGGGCATTGCCATCTCTGAAGGCATCATCGGTCCAGTCGATTAGGGTACGCAGGGTTTCTGCTGAGAGTTTATCTGCCAGTTTTTTGGCTGCGTCGGGTTCCAGGCTTTTGAGCATATTGTGAATAAAATCATCTGATTTGATGCTCGTGCGGTTCCAACGCCCCAGGATGTCGTTGATGGCTTTGTCTGTGCCTGGGCCATAATGCTCTACGACAGAACCCATAATCCGTCCCAGTTCGCCGCGATCTTCGAGTTCCTCTGAAAGGCGTTGTGCGCCATTCAGGCTGGAAGTTCCCAGGCGGTCAACCAAAGGCTTGAAATCCCCGGTTTTTGCCGAATCGCGCAGGATATCGTGGATCAGGGTTTCAGACTGGGCAGGGGTCCAATAATCCATCAAATCACGCATGATTGCGGCTTTGGCATCGCGGTTGCCCAGTTCTGCCAAGGCCCGGATATTCTGAACATTTTTATTAAAATCGCCCAGCCCGAGGGTTTCTCTGACAAACTGAGGGGCCTTTGCGCCCACTTTGGAACTGAAATTATTCAGGGATCCTGCCATATACTGAATCGTATCCAGGGAGAGTTTGCCCCGCAGACGATCTTTGCCCAGGGTCATGGCTGCATTGACCATTTCACCTTTGCGGGGGCCAAACCAGGAATCCTGATTCACATTGCGGAAAGCGCGTTCAATTTGGGTGCGCTTGCCCCCTTCGAGAATCCAACTCAGGGCTTGGCCTGCTTTTTGCGGGTCACGGGTTTTGGTGATTTGGGCTGAAAGCGTATCCAGCATGCGGTTGCGGCTTTCTCCCCCCGCAGCTTCTAAGCCCATACCGCCCTGAAAGAGGGTTTTGCTGGCTTCAAAATCACCGGCGGCAGCAAAGCGGGCCAGCAAGGCTTCTCGCGTTTCATTGCCGAGTTCCAACTTGCCGTCACGGGCCAGGCTATTCCAGCTTTCACGCAGTTTTTCCATCGGCAGGGCTTTGATCAGTGCATTCAAATTGCTCTGCAATGCCGCTCTGTCGCCAGGGGCCATTTGAGCTGACGGGCGTTCCAGGCGCTCAAGGGTTTCAGCAAACTGGCCTGGGTTGCTGTTAAAAGCCGCCCTGAGTTTATTCTGATCAGCACTGGAAAGGATGGCTGCCAAATCCTGATCCGATGAGCCTTTCATGATTTCAAGGGCATTGCGGTAATCGCCAAGATTCAACAATTGCTGTACCTGGGCGTTGCCCATTTGCGTTCCGGCTGCAGCGGAGAGTTTCAGCATAAACTCACGATCTTTGGCTGTGACCCAACCGCGATCCAGATTTTCAGTCAATTGCTTGACCAAATCCTGACCCAAATGATCTTTGATGATGCCCAGACCTTTTTCTTGATTGCCGGGGCGACCTGCAAAATCCTGCATTTCACGCATAAATGCGCGGGTGATATTGTCATCCTGAACCATGTATTTTGAAAGCTCACGCACGGTTTGGCTGATCTGAGCGGCGTTCTGACGATCCTGGCCTTCGCTGGTCACCATCCAGGCCAAAACTTTTCCAGCATCGTCATTCGAAAGCTGGCGAGGAATTTCTGCGCTCATATCCTGGCCATCCTTGCGCAGATGGGCCATCAACTCGGGCAGGTTTCCTTCTTCTTTGGCTTGTTTGAACAGGCTGAGTGCAAGGTCGGGACGTGTGCCCTTGCCCAGCAATTGGGCAGCCATTTCACCTCTGCTGGCTGCAGGCAGAGTATGTAAGCGTGGCATCAGGGCTTCAAGGGCCTGCTTGGCTTCCTGTTTACCAGGCACTTCTAAAGTTTCTGAACTGCCATCGGGTTTTTGGAAGTCGCCATCTGCACTCTCATCCAGCAAACGCACCAGTTTAACCTGATCTTCGTTGTTGAGATCTTTCAGCAGTTCTTCCAGATTTTGGTTTTCGCGATAGCGCTGCATGCGCTCTAAGAAGTTCTGGGTCGAAAAATCTTTAACCTCAGGGGGTGTTTCTTCTGGGGGAGACACCACGGCAGGGCTGTCTCCATCGCCCGTGGGGGGCGGTACGACCACGGGTTGAGGTTGGGTTGCCGGTTTTTCTAACACGGGCGGTTTTTCGGGTTGTGGTTTGGGTTGGGGCACAACGCCAGGATTTGTGCCATTTTCATCTTTCATCAACCAATCAATGATTTTGATAATCCGGTTGGCCCGCTCAAAATCGGCGGGGTTGATCGTGGTATTGGTAACGCTGCTGGGGCCATTGGCTCCCCCACCGACCTGAACGCCTCCGATCATGGTGCCGTGATTGTTTTGCAGAGCATTTGATTGTTGTTGCGCATACTCGCTGACCAGATTGGAGGCCAGATTACGAATCGCCCGTAAATCGGCATGGTTATTTTCTTTGTTTTTAAGCGCTTCCAAAAGCGGGCGCAGCGTGGCCAATTGATGCGGGGGGGTATTGAAGTCGGCATCAGGGGGAGATTTGTCTTCAATTTTCATCAGAATGTCAAAGCGCACCTGGTTGGCATTGGGGCCACCCAGGGTTGCGAAATGTGTTTTGGCCAGAATCGGCATGACTGGGGTTTTGAGTTTGAGTTTCTGGGCTCCCTGTGCGGCTGCGTTATACAGCTGGGTCAAGGCTTTGGCGTCGTTATCATGGGGGCGTAAAAGTTTATCGATGGCCTGTTTCTGTTGTTCTGGGCTTCCATCGGCCAGAATCATGGCCAGCATTTCACCCTGTTTGGGGTCACTGGCTTTGCCGGGATCCAATTTGGAGAGCAGGTCCGTAAGCAGGGCCTGTTTCTGATCTGCAGGGGTGGCACTGGATTCCAATTTGGCTGCAATTTCAGCCAGGGGATCTGTACCTGCTTCAGCGGCAGGTTGACTTTCCGCAGGGCTTTCTCCTGCGCCGGTCTCTGTCACCGCAGGAGCATCCGTATTCGCTCCCCCTTCAGGGGTTTCGCTGCGCTCAGGTATTTCACCGCCGGGTTCAAAATTTTCTTCAACGACCGGGGCTGAGGGAGCGATATCCGCTTGAGGATCTGTGCCCAGTTGATCGACTAAATTGCTCAAACTATCAAGGGCCTGCGGATCTTCTGGCTTGCTTTCAAGCGTCTCCAGAGCTTTTTTCAGGCTGGCCTTGCTGCCTTCGGGGATCGCTTGTTTTTCAAGCAGGGCTTTGGCTTGATTTGTGGCGGCCAATTGAACTTTGGCGGTCTCACTCTGGCGGTGTTCTCTTACCAGTTTCAAAAGCTCATTCATTTCACTGGCGGGAATATCTTGGGGTTTAACCAGCAGACGATCGAGCATTTTATCTGCCAGGGTATTTTTATCTGCGGCATAGAGGTTTTGAATCATGCCCGTTTGACTCAGCTTGGTGGCTGTCATTCGAGCCGCTGGGGAGGGGGTTTCTGAACCCTGGGGTTTGGTGGGCATTTTTAATTGAAAGCCCACGGGATCAAACTCGCTGTTTTCTTGGGCGCCTTTGGCCAATTCACTGACGATGCTTTCACTGTCTTGCAGGTCATTTTTGCCGTCCAATTGCCCATCGAGGGCATCGGCAACCAGTTTTTCAACCGCATTCAACTGTTCTGGGGTCGCTTTGGCAGGATCGGTGACCCCCATTTTGTTCAAAAATTCTGTTTGCAGTTGTTTGTATTTTTCGCTGTCGATGACCCCTGGGGTGCCTGACTTTTGTACCTTGTCATTGACTTGTGTTTCGAGATTCTGCTTCAGTGTAGCGTCGCCTTGAAGTCGGCTGCGAAATTCTGTCAAAATCGGATTGTTACTGGGGCCTAAGCTTTGCATCTGAAATCCTGCTTTCGTGGGTGTCCGAAATTCATTGTAACCTGTCTCAATCTGATCGCTAACTTCATGGTTGAGTCTCTGCCAAAAAGCGGCGTAAAATCTGCTCGATATGCTGGGGGCTGGTGTCATTGCCGGCTTGAGATAAAATCATGCGGGCAAATTCTTCTTTGCTGGGCACAGGCAAGGGAATTCCCATGGTATGCGCAACGGTTTCCATGGTTTTTCCATACAATTGCCAGGCCCGTGTAAAATTTGAATTTGAACTCAATTGCTGAATACGCGATGCTTGTGAAACGGCAGTGATAGATGAGTCAGTGGCGCTACTGATGCGATCTTGTAAGCTCTCTGATTGAAGGGGGCTGGTCAGCATTTGAACGGCACCGCTGACCCAATTGGAAATCATGGGAACCTGCGACATCATGCGTTTTGCGGCTTGATCCAGTCGGTGGGACTCTGAAAGTGCGTGGGTGGTTACGCTGGTGGGGCTGACACTGCGCCCCTGGTTCTGACCATAGGTCAGAGAGGCGAGATAGTCCTGGTTTTGAAGCATGCCTTGAAAACCCAAGGGCAAATAATCTTTCAGACGGGGTTCCTGGTTCAAATCCAAATATCCTTGGGCTCGGATTTTGGCGAGCGCCAATAAAATGGCCCTTCCCTGGAGGGCCTGATTGCCTGTGTATTCCTGGCTGTTGAGTGCCTGATCCAGGGCCGATTTTGCTTCCGCAGGAATTTTGTCGTCCTGCAGACCTTCTAGCCCCTGGCTCAAAAAGGTTTCTTCAAATTGGGCAATTTCGGCCTGAACGCTTCTGCGTTCTTCTTGAGAAAGTTGCGGATTGTTCAAGCGATTGATTGCGCTGTTATAGCGTTCCTGTAAATAATCAAGGCTCCAACCACTTTCATTTTCGGGTACACGCAAATCATTGGCAGGAGCCAGACCTGTGTCGGGTGAGGTTCTTTCAATCCCATGTTCGCTGTCCCCTGTTGGCGAATCCGGAGCGTGGGGAGCGGCTTCATGATGTGGTATCTCTGGCTCAGTTCTTTGCAAGGCTTGACGCAGCGGGGCATAATCCTGATCCAGACGGCTCGCGAGTGTAGGAGTAAACCGGATCGGGTTTTGGCCATAGCCCAGCACAGTATTGAGTCCGGCTTGAACCTGTTCTCGGGTATAGCCGCTGGCCTCTGCCATGCGCAGAATCTCGCTTGAATTGTGGGGGTTGCCCTGGAGTGAATTCATCACCAAAAATTTAAGCAGCGATCGACGCAAGAGCCGCTGGGGATCATAGGTGAAAACGCGACTGGCCTCAGCAAAGTCCTCACTGGGGCTGATGGAGCCATAATCACTGGATGCTGTCCGGTCATTGTGGGTCTGATCATGATAATCCTGACTGCTCATGTGAAAAACGCCAAAGTCTTCTCGCGAATCACTGCCTTCAAAAAAGCGGCCCCAATTATCCAGTACCTGTAAATTGCTTTCCTGATCCAGTTGGTGTTCCCAAAGATGGCTCACTTCATGTGAAACCAGTTGTTCCGCCATGTCCAGGCCACTGCCAGAGTCCATGACATTGAACCAACTGCTCACCAGATGGGAGGCGGTACTGGTATCAAAAATACCGTCGGCCAATTTGCTCATGAAGCTTAAATCAGTCTGCAATAATTGGGCTGTATCTTCCGAAACCTGAGGGGGGGGGGCCAATAATCCCTGCATCCGTGTATTCACATCCCGCATAATTTGTTTGAATTGATTGGGATGATCTTCTAATTTGTGGAATTGGCTCTCAAAAAAGTGCAGCATTTCCATGCGCTGGGGCTCAGACAGTTTTTTATCATCTTCAAGCCGTTCCTTGAAGGTATTGAGAGCCAGGGTCATTTGAAACTGGCGCACTGAGGCCGTGGTTTGGGCCCCATAAATGCCATCACTTGAGAGATTTGCGCGTTGACCATAGGGGCTGGATTCCCGCATAAACCCTTGGAGTTGAGAAACGGCATGGGTCTGCTCCATGCGGGCGGCCACCTGACGCAAGAGCACGGGTCCCATTCTCCCGAGCAATTGGTGCATATCGCGGGACATGGCATTGCCATCTTCAGGAATCATGGCAAAGGGCGTGCTGCCTGCCCTTACGTTTTCAGGCCGATCCAAAGCCCGGTAGCGGGTAATAAAATTGATCGCCTTTTGAAGATTTTCGACCCCGCCATATTTATCCACATATTCTGTCAGGAGAACGCGCTGTAATTCAGTGGTGTTGTTACCATCAAGGTGGCGTTCGGCAAGTTCCTGAGGGGTATATTCAGGGCTGGGGGTGCCATCCTGCAAAAGATTGCGTGTCAGCAGATCCAATTTGCCGGTAATATGGCGAACGACTTCATTCTGATCGGCCTGAACCGCTGTATCACTGAGTGTGATTTCGCCCCTTTCCTGATTGGCATGGGCCAGGTACATGGCCTGATTCATGCTATCGAGAAAATTATCTGTTGTGCTGACTGGGGGAGCCGGTGCCCGGTTAAAGCTCAGAGGCAGTTGATCGCCATTTTTATTCTGCCCCGCTGAACGGGCAATGACCTCTAGCTTTCCTGGCGATGTTTCTCGGATTTCACTGAGGGCATTGTAAACAGAAGCCAAGGAGGCACTGTCCCAATGGCTGCCACTTTCTTTAAATTCTGGGGCGGGATAGCCATCCTGGGTAAACAGTTGGCTGATTTCTGTACGCAAATGTGTTTCAAAGACTTCTGAGAGCTTGCTTTGTAAAACCGCAGGCTCTACTTTGCCATTGCTGCCTTTGGGAAGCGCATTCAGGCCAGCCTTGAGGGTCTGCATCAAATTTTGAACCTGTTCAGGACCGAGATTTCGCAATTGTTGCTGCAGCATGCGGCAATTGCGGAAGCCTAAACTTTGTGCAAGTGCGTCCAGGTTTTCCCGTTTGTCTGCAGGAATAGGTGTCAGGCTGCTGGGATCATTGCTGACTTGGTGGCTAAGAATCGATTCTAAATCCTCCAAATCCGCTTCCATTTTTTGCAGATTGGAATCGGGGGGCAGCGTTTCCGGCGCATTGAAGGCGATGGGATCAAATTCTGTCTCGGCATAGCGGCCGGTTTGATCTTGGCTGGGCAAGGCTTCGCTTTCTGTTGGGGAAGCCGGAGGGGGGGGATTGATGCCTGTTGGACAGGGTGGGTTGGGGCGTGGCGGCGGGCTGAGAGGGGCCACGGGTTGAATGATGGGATTGTTCAGCGGGCCTGTGGTGCTCATACCTCACTCCTTTAGAAAAGACACTGGGTACAATATACCCATTTTGCCAAATATTTTATCGTTCTTATAAGAAAAAATCAGCTGAGTTTCTTTTCAAGCCGTTTATAAAGCATTTCCAGTTCTTCGGGGGGAGGGGTTTCCCATTTCCGTGCAAAGGCTTCTTCCATTTGGTGGTAAATACGTTTGAGGCGTCCCAAGCTTTTTCGGAAGGTCGCGATTTCAAGCAAGGCTGCAAAACTGGTTTCATTACAGGGATCAATGCTGAGCATGCGATCGGCAATTTCTTCTGCCTCTTCTGGACGGTTTTGCTGGCAGAGCCAGGCCACGCTCCAACTCACCAAATCACTGATTTTTCTTTCAAGCCCTTCCCGTTCAGCCAGCCAATAATCTGCAAAATCCAATTCTGGCAACAAAGGCCCTTGATACAGTTTTAAGGCTTTTGCGGCTGATAGATAAGCCTGATCGGGTGTGTTTTCTCGCAGTTTCAGCCATTCCTGACTGGCTTCGTTTAAGCTTTGGTAATCCCAGAAAAAATCTGCCTGCCAGTTAAAACTGTAACAGGCATCGTGAAAGTGAATAAATTCAGAGGCCTGTTTGCCTTTGCGATCGGGCTCAAGCACTTTGCGCAGGGAGTGAATATGCACATCGAGCTGGCGCAGGGCCTGTTCTAAATCATCGCTGCCTGAAAGCCAGTCGGCAAGACTTTCACGGTGCATACCGTGGGGGTGAAAGAGCAACTGTATCAAGATATGCTTGGCTTTCTTGCGGGGCCAATGCGTGAGCGGGGCTTCCCCCACTTCAATCTGAAATCCGCCAAGCAATCGGATCGACAGATGAGAGCTGGTTTGAGGCGTTTGGATCAGGGTTTTGGGGCGGTTGGGCGTTATTTTGCTTTGGGCGCTTTCTGGGCACAATTCCTGTAGGGCAACACGTGCTTCACGCAAAAGGCTGAACGAGCCGCTCTGTTCAGCTTCTTTTACCACTTCTTCAAGGGTTTGAATTGCACGCTGTTTGTCGTCAAGGCGAGAACAGGTCAAGGCCAGATTGAGCCGTGCGTGCAGCGACTCAAAGGTGTTTTCGGGCAAAAGCGCAAGGGCCTGCTCATGCAAACGCAAGGCACTGTCATAGGATTTGTGAAAACGCCAGAGACGGGCTTCGACATCCGCAATCAAAGGGGTCATAAAATTCCAGTTGAGCGCTTTAGAGGTTTCTCTCACTTTTTCAAGTATTTCACGGCCCAGTTTCAGATCGAGATGCTCACCTAAAATTCTTAAAAAGGTTAGGTTCAACCACATCATGGGTTGGGCTGCGAGCGGTTCCTGGGCCACCTGTTCAAGAATGGTCTCTGGAAGTTGGTTTTCCTGACCCTGCAAGGCATCCAAAAAGGCCAGCATGATTTCAAGTTCCAGCAGCATTTGCGAGTTTTGTTCGGTTTGAGCCAGCACCTGGGCCTGCTGATAGGAACGTCGGGTTTGTGCATATTCCCCCTGCTGGTAGGCACTCAAACCTTGCAGGATATAGCCTCGGGCCTGAAGATTCAGTGCCGCCCCTGAATCGGCTCGCAAATCAAACAGGGCTTTTAGATGTTGTGCGACTTCCTGGTATTGGCAGAGCTGGCGGGCTCGGTTGGCTTTTTGGTAATACCAGGCGGCTTTGTCGACGGCATAGCCTTCGCTCAGCAGCGGCTCTGCTTCTGCTAGGGCCTGATCCAGATCAGACCAGCGTGCTTCAAGCGAAGCAAAATGAGCAAGGCGGGTTAGCATTGAAAGGCGCAGTGGCGCTTCAGCTGGCTTACAGAGTGCCAGCCCTCTTTCCAAAAGCACCTGACTTTCAAAGGGCGATTTGTCAGTTTGCAGGGCTCGCATTAGCCAGGCTTGTGCGCTGAGCAGCAGATGTGAGAAGAGCCGTTTGCGCCAGAGCGGCAGCCATTGATCCGGTGCCAATTGCCAACGGCGCAATTCGGGTAAACGGGCTGGATTCATGAATTCTTGCCAGTCTTGGCTGAGATCTTTGAAAAGCTGATCTATGGCTTGATTGAGCAGGGTTTCATAGGCCGATTCCCCGAGTTGGCCTGTTTCATAGCGAATTTCTAGTGCACAACCCAAGGGCCAGCCCGCCTGTTTTTGCCAGCGCTGGAGGGCTGAATCAGACCATTCCAGACCCGCTTTTCGCCATTCCTGTTCCGCCTGTGCTTGCGACCATTTTAGATCCTCTTGGTCTAAGTAGTGGGCATTTCCCGAAGCACAGCTGGCTGCAATCGGTAAATCAGGCCGTCTGCGACTGCAGAGCGTGAAATTAAAAGGAACTTGAGGGCAACGCAGAATTTCTTGCACCCATTCAAGACAGCTGCTCTGGTTTTCAAGTCGATGCCAATCGTCGATCTGAACCCAAACTGCAGCCTTGCTGAAGTGCTTGATCCAGGCTTCCGCTGTGTTTTCGCTTGGGCTTTCCAGACCCAGGGCGTCCAGCTCTTGGCTGAGCAGTGCCCAGAGGCCTGCTTTTTCAATTTCAGGCAGACGGTGGCTGTCCAATCGAATGCGGTTTCCCCCAAGACGCGCAGCCTGGGCTGTTAACCACCAGGTTTTTCCGTAGCCACCCGGAGCCACAAGAAAATTCAGCTGAGGCGAGGTTTGGGGGGGGGCTTGGGCCTTCACGCCTGGTAAAGTTGCTCCAACTCGTTGCCGTAACGCTCATAAATGGCTTTGCGACGTGCCTTGAATGAAGCGGTCAGTAGATTGTCTTCAACCGTCAGCGGTTTGGGACAAATCCAGATTTTTTTCAGAGTTTCATAGGAGGCAAGTTCCTGATTCACGGTCTGGATCTGTTCCATGGCCAGGGTATATGCCTTTTCTGAAGTGCAGAGGGCTTCCCAGGGGCTTTCAGAATCGTTTAAAGCTTTGCGCAAGGCTGTTTCTTCAAGCGTGACCAAAGCCGTCAGGTATTTTTTTCCGTCTCCATAGACAATCAAATGCTGAATCAGGGGGTTGTCCTGAAATTTGCGTTCAATATTTTGGGGCGGAACATTTTTGCCGCCACTGGTTACGAGAATTTCTTTTTTGCGATCAATGATCTTCAGAAATCCGCCCTCAAGCCATTGGCCGACATCTCCGGTTTTGAACCATCCCGCTTGATCGAAGGCACCAGCTGTTGCTTCGGCGTCTTTATAATAGCCCTTAAACACATTGGGGCCTTTTGCCAGAATTTCACCATCTTCAGCCAATTTAAGGGTCACACTGGGATAGGCTACGCCGACAGAATCAAAATTAAAGGCTTCAAAACGGTTCATGGTCAGGGTGGGAGAACATTCTGTCAGTCCGTAGCCTTCAATCACGAGCAGGCCCAGGTTATAAAAACCCTCTTTGATTTCTTTTTTGAGCCCGGCACCGCCTGAAAGCCCAAAAACCAGGCGCCCTCCCGTCACTTTTTCAAAGGCTGCTTTGTCTCCCCCTGCCGCTTGAATCTGCAGGTAGAGTTTTTCCCAATAGGCAGGCACTGAAAGAAAGGTATGGGGTTTTACACTGGCAAAGCGATCCAGTACATCCTTGGGGGAGGCAAACCAGCTCTGCCAGCCCAGCCGGTTACCGAGCATAATCGCACCAATGCCAAAGGCGTGGGAGAGGGGCAGCCAGTGGATATCGACTGCATTTTGGGGAATATGGGGGCCATTGAGTTGAATCCAGTCGTGGGAACTGGCTTCGAGATTGCTGTGGCTGAGCATGACCCCTTTGGGCAGGCCGGTGGTGCCAGAGGTATAAATAATCGTGGCGAGATCTTCACTGGCGACGGTACTCAAACGGCTTTCAAAGCTTGCGCCCTGGCCCAGACCTTCTTCTAGGGCCTGTGCAAATGAAAGCACGGGAACAGGCAGGTTGTGCGTGTCTGCATCACCTTCCAAGAGGATGATTTTTTCAATTTTTCCCAATGAAATGGTGGCCAAGGTTTTTAGAAAACTGGCGTCACAGAACAGGATTCGGGATTCGGAGTGATCGAGAAAATATTCGATTAAATCGCCTTTGCTGGCAGGGTAAATGGGCACGACAATGCCGCGTACACTTTGAATCGCACTGTAAGCCACTATCCAGGCATAGCTGGTATTTCCGAGTACCGCCACTTTTTCCTGGGTTTCCAGGCCTCCTGTCAGATAGCCTCCCAAGGCCCTGACATCTTTGCCATATTGGTTCCAGGTAATACTTTGCCAGTTTTCACCTGCCGGAATCATAAACCGGGGCTGATCCTGCCATTTTTCAATCGCTGCGAAAAGGTCTTTGGATTGGTGGGGGGCGCTGTTCAGATCCATGCTTGCAATCTTCTCCTCGAAGGATGGATAGTATTTAAGTGCATACTAGCACAGAATCAGAATCGCTCACAGAGCGAGATTCTAAATCGTGATGCAGAGTTCTTTTCAACTGTTCAGTCAACGATTCAAGCCTGAAGCTTTGGCCCTTATTTTTTGAGCTGAGTGACAACCCAATCCATGGCTTTGGGTTCAAAAACCAGGGCGATATGGTGGTAAGGCATGATCGTCTGATCCAGTAATTTAGCGCCAGCTGCCGTTAAGTCTTCAGCAGCAGCTGTACTTTTAACCAATGCCAAGCCATCACTGGGGCCATCGGTTTCATTGAGAATGCCTGGAATGCTGGGGCTGTTGCCAGCCAAGAGTCCGACTTGAATTTCAGGACGCACAGGAGAATGTTTCATCTTTTCGACGATATTGCCAGAGGCATTGATCACCGCGTCAATGCCGGGGCTTTCACTGACAAAGCCTTTGCCTCCGTTATAGGTGGTATACCAATCGGGATTGGTGGGCATCAGGGGATAGGTTTTGTCCCAACGGGCCAACATTTGCGCTTGACCTCTGAAATAGGGGCTGGCAAAGCTTGAGCGGGAAGAATCACGCCAACTGCCATAAATCAGGGCTTTGGTCCAGGCTACAGGTGCGTATTTGACGGGATCGTCATCCTCAGGAATCAAGGCCCAATGCACCACTGAGTGACGGAAGGTATAATCCAGACCCCGGTGCGGTGAGCCAATAAACAGGGCTTTGCGGATACTTTTGTGATAGGGTTTCATGCCGGGAGCCAGAATATCTGAGGTATACATGCGCAGGCTGAACCCGCCCTTGCTATGGGCCACAGCATCGACCTGAGGGGCGCCTGTGACTTGGCGAATGCGGTTGATGGCATTGTGAATATGGTTGACCCAGACGAAATTATCGCCGTGTTTATTGGCAAAGGTGACTGCGAAAACGCGAAAACCCTGACTTTTTAAATGCTGCATCAAGCCACTTTTACGGGAGGTATAGGGGGGCAGCGCCCAATTGGAAGTGGCATTGACATTGGCCCCGTGAATCAAGAGCACGGGAATTTGCGAACTCAGCCGGGCAGGAGCCCCCGCATCATGTAAACAGACATCGGTAGAGGGAGGGAGTTCGGTGCCAAAACAGCTGACCACTTCAGGATCCCGTTGGCGGCCACGATCCTGCATGGGCTCTTGAGGCAAGCCTGGGGTACGCAGCAATTCCATGTTAGCCCAGATTTGGCCTTTGGTTTCTTTGACGACCTGAAATTTTTCAAAGCCGGTTTGGGCCGGTTGAAGATTGGGAACGGTTGTTGACTGCGCACTAAAGCGGGCAGGTGCGCCTGTAGTAGTGGGTGAAAGCGTATTTCCCTGGCAGGCTGTGAAAACACTGAGTAAAACGGCGATGCCAGTGAGGCGACGGACTGAAGTGAGTAAATGCATTTTTGGAAGGCTCCCTGAAAAATCCCGATTGATCCCAAACATCAGATAACTTTAACTCTTACTTAATATTAACTAAATAATATTCAACTTACAAGTCACTTACAAAATGAAGAGAATCGAAAGATAGGTTTGAATTTGATAACGCACTTACATTCTCCCCTGGTATTATAGCGAAATTAAGTCTAAACTTAGCGAAGAATTTGTGGCAAGTTCTTAACTTGGGAAATGAGTCTTGGGGGTAAAACCCGTTTTAGAGCGGCTTGTAAGTAAGTTGTAATTCAAAGATATTAAAATCAGGTTAAATTTCAAGGAGGCAAGCACCGTGGCGCAAGCAGTTCAATCACCCCAGCAGGCCCTTTTGCCCGCTCAAAAAAAATGGGGCATTGCATTTATTCTTTTTGGTATGTATGTAACCTTTGGCATGAGCTGGTTGGGAATTGTTCCTGTCCTTCCTGAGGTGCTCAAGGCCTTGCAAATTGACGTATCGCAAGGCTCTTCTCTGTATTCAATTGTTTCTCTGGCTAAAAGTATTGTGCCGATCATGGCGGGCATTCTCGCTGCACGTTGGGGCTTGACCAATACCTTGCGTTTAAGTGGGGGCCTGATACTCATTGGCCTTTTGATTCCCTTCTTACCCGCCTATGCCCTGTGGATTGCCGGACGCTTTGTCTTTGGCGTGGGGGGGGCGATTTGGGTGGCCTTGATGGGGGCGGTGACCATGCAGATTTTTCCTCCGGGTCAGCGTCCAATCGTGAATGCTTTCAATGGAGTCGCTGTCAATATCGGTATTATTCTGGCGCTTCAGCTTACCAATCCTCTCAGTGCAGCTTTGGGTTGGAAGTATACCCTGGCGATTTACAGTCTTTTAAGCGGTTTGTTTTATCTTGGACTTTTGTCTGTGGGCTCTTTGGCCCCTTCACCGGCGAAACAGGCCCCTGTTTCAGGTACCGGCCAACTGAAAGTTGAATCTCAAGGGCCAGGTTATCTCGATACCTTGAAAATGCCTGTGACCTGGATTGTTTCCTTGTCCTTTGCGGGCCCTTTGGCGCTTTACCTTGTATTAAATTATTGGCTGCCGATCTATTTTCAGGAAGTGACCTGGTTGGTTCCGGTGACTGAAGGCATGACCGAAGTGGCGCGTAAAAAGATCATCAAGGGTGAAATCAACCAATTGATGAGTTGGTTGAATCTGTGGGGCTGTGTCAGTTCGATTGCCACAGGCTTTTTACTGCAAAGCTTTAAAAAGACCAAGCCCTTTATTCTGGTGGCTTCAGTGCTCTTACCCGTCGCTTCTTTGATGGCTTTGCAAAGCAGTGACAAAGGGGTCTTGACCCTGATGCTGGCCTTGACGGGAGTGGGCATGTTTCTGAGTGTCGCTCCCTTGGTAACCCTTTTACAGAGTCAGCCCAAGATGAATCCTGTTGTGATTGGCATGATTATGGGCACCATGTTCAGTGTGACCTATATTCTCTCTGCCATGGCGCCAGAATTGGTGAGCATGGGCTATAAAGCCAAAATCCCCCTGCAAACACTCCTGATGATTTGCTGTGGAATGACGCTTTCTCCGGCCTTTGCATTGCTCTTGCCCGAGCGAACAGACATCTAAAAAAACAGCGGCCCTCGGGCCGCTGTTTTTTTAGAAAATATTTTAAAAAGTCTTTAAGAGTTTACAACCTGACGCCAGATATCCAGGCGCATTTTTTGTTCATCGGTATGGGCCAAAAGTTGAAGAATGCCTGTGCATTTTCCAATATGCATGGCAGCATTGGTTTTATCTCCCGCGAAATTATTTTCTGCGAGAAAATCGACGTGTTCTCCAAACAGAATAAAAACGCGCTCATCGGAGGCGGGTTTGGTATGCACATGTTCTGCATTGCGGAAATAGTTCACGTAAATTTCAAGTGCTTTTTGAATTTTGGCAAAATCTACTTGGGCAACATTTTCTACCTTGATCACGGATTCAATTGCCTTGAGTACCTTGACCATGCCCTGGGTGGCTTCCTGCTCACGCTCAAGTTCTGCGAGCATCTGCTCCTGCTCAGTTTTGATCTTCTTTTTACTGTTCATCATATAAACAGAAGATTTGATTGAGTTATAGGTCAGGCCAATAATGAAATATTCACCGTGCTTAAGGGCTTCAAGCACAACTTCTTTATTGCGTTCGATTTCAGTTTCAAAGAGTTTAAAGGTCATGGTGTCCAATGAATTTTGAATGACACCATAGCGCTGGAGTTGCTCCATCGACATCGAAAAACTATATTCCGCAAATTGCATTTCAGCATCGGCAGTGGCTTCACTTAAGTGGCGGGTAATATCGCCAATGCCAATTTCATTGCGCATATATTGATCGCAATAATAACCAAATTCAACACATTTCTGGCTGAATTCAGACAAAAACTTATCAACCGCAGCCGGATCCGCCGGCTGAGGCATTCCAGGTAAGCCTTCCATCATCATGTCTTATTTGTGCCTGCAGCTCTTGTTTAGCATGAGCAAATTTACTGAATTTTAGTGTACCTTAAGTTGCTTCAGATCCCCAAATAAGGGAAGCAAAAAACTCACTAAAATTATCCCCCAGACCTTGAAAATTTCAGCTTCGAATTTATCGTAACCAGATCCCTATGCATCTGTAAATCATTCCCTATTGAACCAAGCTTTAGAAAAGAGTCTAACCAAGTTCCTCAGACAGTGTCTGTGATCGATTCTTTTATACTTTAGAATGGCATTTTAACAGGATTTTTTGCTTGTGGGGATGGTTCAGATCAAGTATACTGGTGTATTCACCCCGAACAATCATGGTTTTTTAGCGCATGATTGTTTTCTTGGATTGTTTTCACACGAAGCTCTGTTTGAGCCCTCGCGAAAGATTTCACGATATTCTGAAAGGAGCGTTTTGGTCGGGCGATGCCTAGACCAAGACTGGATTTTTCCAAGCATGAATGCACACCCCCTCTTTTTTCTTCTGGATGGTCATGCGATTAGTTACCGTGCCTATTTTGGCATGATGAAGCAAGGAAAACCCCTGCGAACCCGTGCGGGTCTTCCCACCGGTGCTGTTTTTGGCTTTACCCGTATTTTGTTTGAACTGATACGTTCTTACCAACCCCATTTGCTCGCCGTCTGTTTTGATCGACCCGATCCGACCCACCGCCATGCCCAATACGATCAATACAAAATTCACCGCCAACCGCCGCCTGATGACCTGATCCTTCAGTTTCCCTATATTGAGAAAATGGTTCAAGGCTTGGGAATTCCCGTTTTTTTTCAGCCGGGTTATGAGGCCGATGATATGATTGGTTCTTTGGCGCTTCAAGCTGCCGCCCAGGATTTTCAGGTCAGAATCGTGACCGGCGACCGTGACTTGTTTCAATTGGTGAATGAAAAAATTCAAGTGCTTCTGCCGGGTAAAAATCCGGGTGAATTTCGGGAATATACCCCTGAAAAAGTATGTGAAGACTATGGCTATACCCCTGAACAGGTGATTGACTATAAAGCGCTGGCAGGGGATACCTCAGACAATATTCCCGGTGTGCGTGGGATTGGCGAGAAATCTGCGCTTAAACTGCTTCAGAAACATGGCACCCTCGAAGAGATCTACGCCCAGTTAGATACGGTCGACAGCAAATTCCAAGCCAAGCTGCGCGAAGGGCGAGACAGCGCTTTTATGAGCCAGACCCTGGCCCGAATAGATACCCAGGCGCCCGTTTTGTTTCAGGTTGAAGAATGCGAACTTTCGCAGCCCCGTTTGCCTGAATTGACCGCCCTTTTGCAAGAACTTGAATTTAACAGTATTCAACGTGAATTGCCTGAAATTTTTAAATTTTTTAAAGAGTCTGAGGGCGATATTGCCCAGGTAGAATCTGAACGCAAAAAGCTTGAGCCCGAAGTCAAAATTCTCACCACTTTGGCTGAAGTGGAAAGTCTGGCACAAACACTGTCACAATCGCTTTTTGCCTTTGATACCGAAACCACAGGCTTGACCTGTTTGAATACCGGTCTGGTAGGCATTTCCTTTGCCCAGGGCGAAAAACCGCTTGAAAATGGAACCTGTTGGTATTTGCCTGTTGGGCATGCGTTGACGCTTGAGAATCAGAATATGCTGCCCCAGGCTGCAACACTGGAACTGCTCAAGCCTGTTTTTGAAAATCCAAATTTTCCCAAGGTGGCGCACAATGCCAAGTTTGACATGAATGTCTTGAGCCAGTTCGGAATTCAGGTTCGCGGCCTGGCAGATGATACGATGGTCATGGATTATGTGCTTCAGCCCGACAGTCGGCATGGACTGAAGGAGTTGTCTCAAAGTTATCTGGGGCTTGAGATGCAACCGATCGAAGATCTGATTGGGACGGGCCGGAAACAAATCACCATGGATCAGGTGGCGATTGCCGATGCTGCCCGTTATGCCGGTGCAGATTCCTTGGCCTGTCTGGCCTTGCAAAAAATGCTGATTGAAAAATTGGCAAGTGATGGGAATTTTAAACTTTACCGTGAGATTGATGCGCCCTTGGTTCAGGTTTTGGCTCAGATTGAACAAAATGGCGTGAAATTGGATACTGCATTTTTGACGCAGCTTTCACAGCGTTTGGATTTTCAATTGCGGGAGCTTGAACGGGAAATTTATGCCATGGCAGGAGAGTCTTTTAATCTCAATTCTCCTAAACAAATGAGCGTGATTTTATTTGAAAATCTTCAGTTGCCCGTTAAAGGTTTAAAAAAGAACAAGACAGGCTCTTTTTCAACCGATGTCAGCACGCTTGAGAAATTAAAGCTCTATCACCCGGTGATTGATAAGATTTTGGAATACCGACAATTGACCAAGTTGAAATCGACCTATGTGGATACCTTGCCTGCCCTTGTCAATTCCAGAACCGGACGCTTACATACGACTTACCACCAGGCTGTGGTGGCAACAGGCCGTCTTTCCTCAACAGACCCCAATCTTCAGAATATTCCGATTCGCACTGAACTGGGGCGTGAAATTCGCAGGGCCTTTGTGGCAACAGATGCTGAACACTGTTTGGTCAGTTGCGATTATTCGCAGATTGAACTGCGTCTTCTGGCGCATTACTCTGAAGATGCCCGTTTTATGGAGGCCTTTCACGCCGATCGGGATATTCACTCTCAAACCGCCATGGATATTTTTGGACTCTCGGCACTTGAAGACGTCAGCTCTGAAATGCGCCGGATTGCCAAAACAACCAATTTTGGCATTGTCTATGGGCAAACCGTGTATGGCCTGGCCAATACCCTGAATATTCCCAATAAGGAAGCCGCTCGAATCATAGACCAATTTAAACTGCGCTATCCTGGCGTTGAAAGTTATATGCACAAGACGCTTGAGTTTGCGCGTGAGAAGGGCTATGTTGAAACACTTTTTGGCCGCAGACGGCCGCTTGCGGATATTCATCATCCCACCCGCAATCTGCGCGAATTTGCCGAGCGAATCGCGATCAATTCTCCGCTTCAGGGAACGGCTTCTGATCTGATTAAACTGGCGATGATCCGCATTCAAAATTGGATTGATCGTGAGCAACTTCCGATTTCAATTTTATTGCAGGTGCACGATGAATTGTTATTTGAAATTCCCTTGGCTGTTTATGAGCAGGTCATTCCGCAAATTCGTGCCCAAATGGAAGAGGTCTGGCCTTTAAAAGTTCCCTTGAAGGTGGATATCCATGCCGGTGCAAACTGGATGGAAGCCAAATAGACAGAGGCTTGGGTTTGCCATTGACTGAAGCCTGGGCCTAAAATACTTACACTTTAAAGCTTACGAGGAGATCCTGATGAAAACATTCCTGCATTCCGTTTTGGCCAGCAGTTTGGTCTTGGCCAGTATCAGCGTTTTGCCCACCATGAATCCAGCCAGGGCTGCGGCTGTTACCGAATCTGTTTCTGCCATGCAGGTAGAACAATTTGTGCTGCCCAATGGATTAAAAGTCTATTTGAACCGCAAAACGGATAAGCCGCGTTTTTACGCGCAGGTCGTGATCAATGCGGGAAGCAAACAGGACCCTTCGGATGCCACAGGCATCGCACACTATCTTGAGCATATGCTGTTTAAGGGCAGCGATGAACTGGGTACCCAGAATTTTGCCAAAGAGAAGGTTTTACTGGATAAAATTACTGAACTGTATGAAAAGCATTTTCAGAGCAAAGATGAGAAACAAAGACAGGATATTCTCAAGCAAATCAATCAGTTGACGATTGAGGCCAGTCAGTACGCCATTCCTGGAGAATTGGACAGCCTTTACTCCCGTTTGGGTGCTGAAGGCTTGAATGCCTATACCTCCAATGAAGAAACCGTTTATTTGGTGGATATGCCCTCCAACCGGATTGAGCAGTGGGCGAAAGTAGAAAGCGAACGCTTCAAGGATCCGGTTTTCAGACTTTTTCAATCTGAATTGGAAACGGTGTATGAAGAAAAGAATATTTCCATGGATGACAAAGATGACATTCTTTGGGAAGCGGTCGCAGAAAAACTGTATAAAAAACATCCCTATGGGCAGCAGACTACCTTGGGAACCGTTGAACACCTTAAGAATCCCTCTTTGAAAAAAATGTATGCTTTTTATCATCGCTATTATGTTCCCAACAATATGGCGTTGGTGATTACGGGAGATATTGATCTGGCAGCCACGCGCAAGCTGATTGAAAAGTATTTTGGTACATGGAAATCTGCTGCTGTTGCGCCTTTTCAGGTGCCGTCGGAAACGCCTATCAAGGGGCGTGAACAGATCGATGTCAATTACAAGGGCGAAGAAAAAGTCATGTTGGCTTTTCGAACCGTTCCCTATGGTCACCCCGATAAAGATGCCTTGGCGATGGTGGACATGTTGCTGGATTCTGGAGACTTTGGCCTGATCAAACTCAATCTGGTGCAAACGCAGAAATTGCGCGCGGCAGGGTCTTCACCCTGGATGAACCGTGATTATGGCTCTGAGCATCTCTACGCTGTTCCCCGTGAAGGACAAAGCCTTGAGGAAGCAGAAAAAATGCTGCTTGAACAACTTGAGCTTTTAAAACAGGGCCATTTTGATGAAAAGCAGATGACGGGAGTCGCCCTTGATTTTGAAATGGCGCAGAAACGCCGTTTGCAAACCAATCAAGGAAGGGCCTCTTTAATGACTGAAAGTTTTCTCAAGGGCCAATCTCTTGCCGATTTAATGAAGGCTCCCCAGCGCATGCGTCAACTCACCAAACAACAGGTGATGGAGGTGGCCCGCCGTTATTTTGGCAAAGACTATGTGGTGGGCTATCGCCACGATCAGGAATACAGTTTTCCGAAGATTCAAAAGCCCCAATTGGGAAAAATGAAACTGAGCCCCAACCAGCGCAGTGCTTTTGTCACTGCTGTTGAGGCCGTCAAACCGGCCCCGATCCAACCCCGCTGGGTAGATTATAGCCGTGATTTTAAAATCTCCTCATTTGCACCTGGGGTCTTGTTTTATACTGCCCAGAACCCCTTCAATGATCTCTTTCAATTGAGTTTTTCCTATGACTATGGCGACAAACACCAGCCAGGTTTCTGCCAGGTGATGGATGAACTGAATTTTGCTGGCGCAGGCTCGCTGAAAGCCCCTGAAATTGCCAGACGCTTTTTTGAAATGGGCGTTAAAGCCAGTTTCAGCTGTGGTGATTATGGTTTCTCCATGAACCTGACAGGCTTGGATGAAAAACTTGAAGAGGCTGTAAAGCTTGGCGAACAGGTGCTTTGGAACGCCCAACTCGACCCCCAGCATTTTCAGGCCAAACTTGAAAATCTGATTGCCGATCGTGCCGATCAGAAAAAAGACCCCAAAGTTTTGCGCCAGGCCTTGCGCAATTATGTCCGCTTTGCTGAGCGTTCAGGCTATTTGGATCGCATGAGCGAGGCCGAGCTGAAACAACTCAGTGTTCAACGCTATCCTTTTTTCCGTGACCAATTGCGCAAACAGAATTTTAAGCTTTTCTATCTGGGGCAGTTGCCCCGTGAACAGGTCGAGCGCGTTCTGCATCAGCACCATCAGCCCCAACAGATTCAGGTCCCCCTTTTGAACCCCCGTCAGGCCCCTGAATTGAAGCTGGAAGCGCGCCATAAGCAACCCGTTAAAATTTACTTTCTGAACAACCCCAGTGTCCAGAGCCAAATTGATCTGATTATTCCTGGGGGCATGGTCAAGCCAGAAGAAATGCTGATGACCAGTTTTTATAATGAATATATGGATGGCGGCATGGGCGCTGTGATGTTTCAAGAGGTAAGAGAATCCCGTGCCCTTGCCTATTCTACTTGGTCTTATTTCCTGCATGGCAATCGTTTGGGCGATCAGGATCAAATGCTGGGATATATTGGAACCCAAGCCGATAAATCTGTAGAGGCCTTGAAGCTCTTTATCGAGCTGATCAAAAATCCGCCGCAATCGGCCAGCCATTTTGAACGTGCTTACCGTGCACTTGAAAATCGTTACCGCACGGAAGTGATTGACTATACTACTGTTTTGGGGCGCTTTCAATATTGGTCAGATTTGGGCCTGGATAAGGATCCCCGACCCGAAGAGTTTGCCCGTCTCAGCAAGGTGAAACTGGAGGATCTTTTCTCCTTTGTCAAAACCAAGATTGCCTCACAGCCCCTGACGTTCACGCTGGTGGGTGATAAATCCAAAATCGATATGGCGGCCCTGCAAAAATTGGCTGAAATTGAAGAAGTGCAAGTGAGCCAAATCTTCAAAGATTAATTGAATGGACTCAAGAAAGGTGAAGGCTTTGGCTTTCACCTTTTTTTAATGTCTTTAGGTATCTTCAGATTGACGGGGATCGACGGCCGGTACATCGAGATAGAGATGTTCAAGCCGTGAGCGCCAGAGTTCGATTTCCTCATTGGCGGTTTGGGGCAGAATATTCGCTTTTTGTTCAATGGCAGGCAGGTCGTCTTCGTAAATTTCAATGATGGTTTCCTGTTTGCGGTAGCGTCCGGTGATCAGCCAAGTAAATCCTGCCACCAGGCTCATGGTAATCAGAAAAGCGAAAAAATTTAACCAACCAGTATGCCCGGCAGGTGTTGAGGACAGAGTTTGAGAAGCTACCTGTGAAGACAGAGATTCGACCATTGTCGTATGACTCCAGGGGAGGATACAAACCATTATATGTGATGGAAGTACTTTTGCGTATACTGGAAACGAAAAAAAGCTTGAAATCTCAGGCCTGTTCTGAGCCTACTTGGGGCAATTGATGGAAAATTCAGCTTGGCTGATTGGCTTAAGGTATAATACCTGCACGATCTTGCCCAAGGATACTGCCAAATGGAAACCATGAAGATTCAGGGAGTCGAATTACTGCTCTCCCAAGCAACCACCATGAACCTGAGCTGGGTGGGAAATCAAGAAGTAAAACGCCAATTGGAAGCTGCCTGGCTCATTCTTTCGAACCAGGATTTGCCCATGAGTCCCCGAATTATTGGGAAACCGGGAATTGGCAAAACCACGCTGGCCTACTGTGTGGCCCAGGAAATGGCTGATGAAGTTTATATTTTTCAGTGCACAGTGGATACCCGGCCTGAAGATCTGTTGATTACCCCTGTGATTGCAGAAAACCAAAAGATTCGTTACCATGCCAGCCCTTTGGTAACTGCCATGTTACGGGGCGGGATCTGCATTTTGGATGAAGGCAATCGTATGGGGGAAAAGTCCTGGGCTTCCCTGGCCCCCTTGCTGGACATGCGCCGCTATGTGGAGAGTATTATTGCAGGCATTAAAATTCCTGCGCATCCGGAATTTCGTCTGGCTGTGACCATGAATGAGGATGCGAGCACCTTTGATGTGCCTGATTATATCCAATCCCGACTTCAACCCCAGATCGAAGTGGGTTTTCCCTCTCGCGATGAAGAAATGGCGATCCTGGAATCGAACTTGCCTGAAGCGCCCACCGATGTGCTGACGGTCATCAGTGAGTTTTTGCAGCGTTCTCATCAACAAAACAAACCCTATACCACCCGCGATGGGGTCAATATGGCCCGCTATGCGCTCAAGCTTTTGCACTTGGGTCAAATTTCTCAAACAGAAGCGATTCAGCAGGCTGTCGTACAAACCTTGGATGCCGCCGCACTTTCCTTTTTTCTTGAAAAAAAAGCAGAAGCCAACGAATCGGTGATCAACCGCTTGCAGGAAATTTTGCTTTTGGGGTCTCCGCTGGCTTCTAGCCAAGAGGATTTTTCCCCGCTCGATGAATTTGATGATGATGTTGACCTCGCGGATTTTGCCGACGAGGAAGATGATCTTGAAGAGAGCTGATGTCCTTACTTCAGTTCGGCAATATTACCTGTATACCCTCTTTTCATAACAGCTTGCAGTTTGCGAGGGAAGTCAGAAAGGCGTTTCAAACCCTTTTGCCGGATATTGTCGCGATTGAACTGCCTGATATCTATACTTCAGACATTCTTCAGGCGGTAGAACGCCTGCCACGCCTTTCGCTGCTTTGCATCAGCCAACAGGAGGGGATTTACAGTTATTTGCCTGTTTTTCCCAATGATTCGATGATTGAAGGTATTCGTCTGGCCCGCGAAAATCATTTGCCTTTGGCCCTGATCGATCTGGCTGTTGAAAATTATACGCCGGCAATGATTCCCTTTGCGGCTCCCGATGATGAGGCTATTGGGCCTCTGGGGCTGGAAAGCTATTATCAGACGGTCTTGCCCTATCTTCCTGTTTCTGGCCCAGCAGGCCCTGATTATCTGCGTGAAGAACATATGGCTGCCCGTTTGCACCATCTTTCCACCCGCTATCAAAAAATTCTGTTTATCTGTGGTATGAACCATTGGGAGTCGATCAAAAGCCTGCTTGCGAAAAATCACCGCAAGTTTCATGCCCATCAACTGGAAGGGGTGGCTTCACCGTTTTTGGCGAAATTGGGCCCGAAAGCCCGCTATGCCCTGCTTGAAGAAATTCCCTATCTGGTCTTGCATTTCGAACTTTCCCGTCGCTTTGGCCTGCCCTATGTCCGCAACAGCCTATTGCGTAAATTGCTATTAGAAGCCCGTGAGGCACCCGTTTTTGAGGAAGAGGGGTATACCCTGCGGGAATTGCAGAATATTCTGCGTTATGCCTCTCGTTTGGCTTTAACAGATAAACGTATCAGCCCAGACCTATACAATTTACTTTTGGCCTGTAAACAAACCTTGGGAGATGATTTTGCGATTGAGGTCATGGATCGCGCCTTGGCTTATCCCTATGAAGACGATGCCGAATTGCCTGAAATAGAATTTGATCCTGAAACTGCAAGTTTCTTAATGGGCATGCGCAGTATTACCTTGCAGAGACGCTTGCCTCCTCCGATTGCTTCCCCAAAGGGCAAAGACTGGATTGACCTTAAAATTGTGCGCAAAAAAACAGCTGAACTGCCCCAAGGCTATCAGCCCTTTTGGTTTTTCTTCGGATTTTTCTCGCATATACCTGAAGATATGATTCTGGAGGGCTTTATTGAGCGTTTGGGCGATAAACTGGCCTCTCAGGATGCCTCTACAGAGGTGCGGGTTCAAGAATTTAAAGGCAGTTTTTTAGATGGCATTGCCATGCGGGAAACGATTCGAGCCCACCATTTGGGCAAACTCTACGTCAAGGAAGAAAAAACGCGCTTGCTGCCCTTGGGGGCTTGGATTATGGTCTTTGATGAGGATTTGAGTGAAGAAAAATATCCTTGGATGATGTCGCTGTCTGCAGAACATCACAATGAATCTGATATTGCTTTTTATGCCAGCAATCCAGCCCTGCATCCTGTCACACGTGAAATTATCCGGGCCAAATATGGGGCCATGCTGGCATTTAAACCAGCTTTGCCCGCTGAGCAGAAATTGGGGTGGGATGCGCTGGATGTAGATGAGCAATTGCGCAAAGAGCAGTTGTTGCGTTTGGCGATAACACATAGCCCACGGCCTGGGGTGCTCTATTTGGCAAATCAGCCCCCCGATGATTATTTTTATGAATTGGCGCGCTACCGGGGAAAAGAACTCTATTTTTTACCCATCAGCCGTATTTCACAGCGACATTTAAAGCGTATTCAGCAGTTTCATTTGCTCAGTCGTCGGGAGGTTCGTAAAATTGCCGATGACTATATCTAAAAAATGGAAGCGGGCTGGGCTGTTTTTCTTGAGTTTGAATCTCTTGATTCAACCTGTGCAGGCCCAATCCGCCCAAGTTATTCTGGATGAAATGCAAAAAGCGCTTGAACTCTCTCAACCGCAACTGCAATTTACACGCAATGCCCCTGCCCCTGTTCAGAGTTTTGTGCCTGAAGGCAAAATTCTAAAGGCCTATACGCTGGGGGCAGGGGATGGACTTGAAATATCACTTTGGAATCACCATCTCCAGTTACAGTACAGTTTAACCGTCTCGCCCCAGGGGCAATTGATGATTCCTAAATTGGGAGTTCTACAGGTTCAGGGCTTATCACCCGAACAGGTTGCTGCCAAAATTCAAACGCTTTTACGCCATAATTACAAGGATGCTGTTCAGGTCTCTGTGGTTTTAAGTCGGGTCAGAACCGTTCAGGTTTTGGTCACAGGCTATGTTCAAAATCCAGGTTTTTACCAGATTCCCTGGGGCACCCGTTTAATTGAGGTTTTGCGCCGCGCTGGCGGCGTGCAGGATCAGGGCTCGATACGCCATGTGCGCTTCCGACACGGCGAGCAGGAGCGCGAATTGGATTTGTTTCGCTTTCATTTTGATGGGCTTTTGGCGGATAATCCCCTTTTAGAAGGCCAAGAAAGCATCCATATCCCTGTCGTAAAAAATCGAATTGCTTTAACAGGACAGTTTTACCGGCCGGGTCAATATGAATTGATGCCCGGTGAAAATCTTCAGGATTTGGTGCTGTTGGCTGGAGGGGCCAAGCCGGGGGGCGATCCGCAGGGTTTGTTACGCTGGCCCAAGGGCTTGGCGGGTTCGAAACTTCCGCTTGAAACCCTGAGCCTGGAACAGGTTTATACGCCGCAGAATGGCGATATCCTACACTTGCCCTTGCGCAAATTGCCCCAAGAGGAAAAGAACCTCACGATTTATGGGCAGGTGCAACAACCGGGTGTTCAGGCCTACCGTCGCGGCATGAATGTGCAGGATTGTCTGCGTTTGGCAGGCGGGCCGCTGCCTACAGCAAATCTCAGTGGGGTGCAAATCAGCCGTATGACCCCCCAAGGTCGAACCGTGCTGACCTTGGACCTTCAGGCCTGGATGCAAGGGCAGAATCATGATGGCGAGACTGAGATTCTGCCAGGAGATATTCTCTTCATTCCTGAAGCCTTTCTTTCGGTGCGGAATATTATGGAATTGACCACCCTGGTGGTAGGGGCCTTGGGGATTGTCAGCGTGGTGATGAACTTGAGCAGGGGCCAGTAATGCGAAAGCTGAGTTTTCTGACGTTTCTGCGACGTTACCTGCTGTTTATTGTGTTGACAGGGCTGATGGGGACAGTTTTCAGCTTTTTTGCCGTGCGCTGGGCTGTTGTGCCGATTTATCAGGCCCGCACCAGTCTGCTGATTCTGCCTGCTCAGCAAAGTGGCAATCTGAGCCCCATGCTCTCTCAATTGGAATCTCAATTGGAATATTTAGGCCCTTTACAGTCTGTGCTTTCTGGAAAACGTTTCAATTCTTCCTTAAAAGACATGATCAGTATTCTGCGGAGCCGAACCCTGGCTGAGCAGGTGGCAGCAGAAATTCCACTCAAGGATTTGCCCGAAGTTAAAAAAGAAATGCGCAAACACAAAAAGGCAGATCCGCATCGCACCTTGATCAACTGGCTGATTAAACAACTTGAAATTCAACCGCCAGACAGCAAAGAGGGAACCTTGCGACTTCAGATCAAACTCAGTGATCCCCAATTGGTGGCGAAACTAACCAATACCTATATCCAAAAATTGGAAATTTATTTGTTTCAGTTGCTGGGGCAGGATTCAGATTTACATCAAAAATACCTTGCCAAACAGCTCAGCCGTATGGGGCAAGATTTACAAACCATAGAAGATGAAATGTTGCGTTTTCAGAAAAAAAACCGCCTGGTCTCCTTAAATGATGAAGTCAAGCAAATGATTACCCAATTGGCAGAATTGGAAGCCGAAGAGCTGACTGCGCAATCTGCTTTGAAAGAAAGTCAGGCCAAACTGGCCCGGCTCAGTTCTCAATCCACAGAATTAAACAGCAATTGGTCAGAAGTCGCCAATCAATTGGAATTGAGTGCTGCAGGCCTGAGAGAACGAAAGGCAGAAATCCATCGCTCCCGCCAGCGCTACGAAAGACTTTTAAGTGCCTTGCCGCTTCAGGCGCTTGAATTGGCCCGTTTAGAAAGGCGTTTGGCTTTGAAAAATCAACTTTTTGTTTTGCTCAGCCAGCAACAGCAAGCTGCCCAACTTGAAGCCGCCCGCCAATCTCCCTTGTTTAAGATTTTAGACCCGGCTTTACCCGCAGATGAACCGATTTTTCCGGTCATGCCAGTGGTTCTTGCCATATCTGGTATCATATCTATAAGCATGGGGGGAATCCTCTCTCTGTTGCATTATGCTGCGAACGCATCCAAGGAGCTAAATCATGCTGAAACGTAGACTGTTCCTGGCGATTTTACTTGCCCTTCTGATGATTGGCTGCGCCCAAAAAGGCAAAGGTCTTTCCCCTGAAGAGCAAAAATATTATCAGGAACTGAATCAGGCGCAAGAACAGTTGGAATTGGTTCATTCCTTTGTGGATTCAAGTAAAATCAGCAAAGCACGCTATGTGATGAAGTTGGATGAAGTCCGCCCAGTAACCCAACGGGTTTTGGCGAAATATCAATCTTCTCCCTTGGCTGAGCGCGAGTCCTATCGTGCGCTTTTGCGTGCCTATGAAAGCTATTTGGTGGCACGAAAAATGTGGGAAGAAGACAAAGGCATGGCGCTTGTCAATGAACGCATGGCAGAAGGTGCTTTGTGGCTCAAAAAAGCGGATACTTTTCTGAAGCAGGAAAAGAAAGGCCTTGAACCTGGAGAAGAAAAATAGTCAATGAGCTATCCTGAAAAGGTTCTGATTTATGAAGTGGGGCCACGTGATGGCCTACAAAATGAAGCCAAATTACTTTCAACCGAAACCAAACTGGGCTTGATCTCTGGCCTGGTTCAGAGTGGTCTGCGTGAGATTGAAATCGGTTCCTTTGTTCGGCCTGACCGTATTCCCCCCTTGGCAGATACCGATCCCCTGGCCCGTGCACTGCCGCTTACGCCGGGCGTCCATTATTCGGCTTTGGTTCCCAATGCGAAGGGCTTAGAGCGGGCTATTTCTGCAGGGCTTCGCAAGGTTGCCATTTTTATGTCAGCGACCGAAAGTCACAATCAAAGCAATACCAACCGCAGTACCGCAGAAGCCCTGCAGCTTTACCGTGAGGTTGCCAAAGAGGCGCTGGCCCAGGGTATTCAGGTAAGGGCCTATTTATCGACGGTATTCGGCTGCCCTTACGAGGGCAAAGTGGAGGTTGAACAGGTTTTGCCCTTGCTTGAAGCGCTACTCGAAATGGGCGTTTATCAAATATCTTTGGGCGATACGATTGGCATTTCCAATCCTCGGGCCATGGAAGAAATGCTTTCGGCTATTCTTGCACGCTATTCCCTTCAGAGTTTTGCTTTGCATTTACACGATACACGCGGCACGGCTTTAGCAAACGCTTTGATTGGCTTGCAGATGGGTTTTACGACCTTTGATTCCGCGATCGGAGGATTGGGGGGGTGCCCCTATGCACCGGGAGCTTCGGGCAATCTGGCGACAGAGGATTTGGTCTATATGCTCCAGGAAATGGGGATTGAAACGGGGGTGCATTTGGGTAAACTGGTCGCAGTGAATCATTATTTACAAAAGAATTTGGGCAAAAAACTCAACAGCAAGTATGTCCAAACCATTCCATTTTCTGTTTCTGAGGCAAATTCATGAAAAATTGGTTTTCTAAACTCGCGCTTTCTGTTTTAGCTGGCTGTTCATTTTTATCAGCGATCAGTTCCCCTGCCTATGCCTGGTGGGATACCGGGCATATGATCACGGCCTGGATTGCTTACCAGGAATTGCGACCAGCGGTTCGCACAGAAGCAGATCGTCTGATTCAATTGCTTGATTTTGCAGATGATCTCCCCCAGAAACGCCATTTCGTGCCTGTTTCAGTTTGGATGGATGAAACCAAAGCCCGAGGTTTGAAAACCTTTGACAATTGGCATTATGCAAATATTCCCTATAATCCAGAGGGCTTATTGGCTCTCAATGCAGTGCCTGAAAGCAATATTATCAAGCAGATAGACAGCCTCAGTAAAACCTTGGAAAATCCCAAAGCCACAGATTTCGAGCGGGCCTTTGCTCTGCGAATTCTGATCCATTTGGTGGGGGATATTCATCAGCCTTTCCATGCGGTCAGCCGCTCTGACCATGCGCACCCTGATGGAGATCAAGGGGGCAATCTGGTCAAGCTTGAAGGCGTTCCCCAGAATAACCTTCACTTTTTTTGGGACAGTACTGCAAATTACTTTCCCTCTGTCAAATCTGAGACCTGGGCAGGAAAAATTCCCAGCATGGCTGAAGAAGTTTTAAAAAAATATCCGCTTCAAGGTTTCAGCCAAAACTTGAGCTATGATCCCCAAGCCTGGGCCCAGGAGAGTTATAAATTAGCTGTTCAAGCAGGCTATGAAGCTCTGCCTCTGCATGGCCCTTTGTCTGAAAAATATATTCGCCAGGCCCAGGAAATCTGTTTGGTTCGTCTGGCTTTGGGGGGACATCGCTTGGCCGAATTATTAAATCAACGTATTATCAGAAAGTAAAATTCGGATTAAATCATTACAAAGACTCTTGAGCCCCGATCGCTGACATGCTTAAATAATTACATCAGGTCATTATCCAGAGGAGAGAAATTCCCAAATGAAACGTCCATTACTCGCAGCCGGAACCCTTGCTTTTGCCGCCTTACTGACTTCTTGTTCCTCCTTTTCTCCCACACTTTCCCCCCTTGCCAACCGCGCAGGCATTCCTTCACAAGTTCAAAGTTTTGGCGCGCCTTCACAATTTCAGCGTTTTTCAGCTGTTCCCCGCAATGCCGATTGGTATTCAGGCCTTTCTCCTCAACTTCAGCAATATTATGCAGCTGCCCGTGGCAAGACGGGTCTTGACCTCTTTAAAACCTTAAGCCAGATTATTGCCCAGAACCACCGTGCGATGGGATACCAGGATGCCAAATCCTATATGTATGCAGCCGTTGATCAGGTGGCTGCCCCTCTGCGCAATGCCCCTGGTGGTGTGATGGATCATTATTCCAATGTTTTTGTGGCTGGCCAGGGTGGCAATGGCAATATCTACCTTGAAAATGGCGACGAAAACCGCGATGGTCAAGCCCGTGATTTTATCAACTGTGAACATACTTGGCCGCAATCCTTCTTTAATAAAGTTGATCCCATGGTCTCTGATCTTCACCATATGTTCCCCACGCTTTCCAAGCCCAATGCCATGCGCAGCAATTATCCCTTTGGCATGAGCACCGGGCGCCAGGTGGTTTATTCTACCAGTGGCGGCTCGAAACTGGCTGTGATTGATAAAACTGGGAAAATGAGCCCTGCTGAAATTACCCGGATTATGAATCTGCCCTATGAGAAACAACCCCATGATGTGATCAACCGCAATTTTGATATTGTGTTTGAGCCCATGAATGCACAAAAAGGCAATACTGCACGTGCCATGATGTATTTCTATCTGCGTTACTATAACCAGAATATTCGCGCAGGTGCTTTTGATGAAAAAGCCTTCTGGGATTCAAAAGTTCCGATGTTTATTGAATGGGCTGAAAAAGTGGATCCGATTGATGCCCAAGAACAACATCGCCATGAGCTGGCCTTTCAGAAACAGGGCAACCGCAATCCCTTTATTGATATTCCCAATCTGGGCAGCTTGATTGGTGCACAGGTCATGCAGACGATTTAGTGAAAAGCTTTAAAAAGGGCGAAGAGAACTTCTCTTCGCCCTTTTTATTTGGCGATTTTAAAAGATGTTGGCAAAACCGCCATAAAATTCAGGCCCCCGATCATAGGGGCCGATATCTTTGCCCAGCAGGGCTTTGCCCATGCCGATATAGAGATTAAAGCTGTTGCGGTGATTGAGCACGGCTTCGGAGCGAAGTTCAATCCCTGTGGCAATATGGGGATAGGGGGTTCGTTTGGAGGGAAACCAGGCATCACCAGCATCGACAAACGCTGCGGCGGTTAGATTTTCAAGATAATGACCGCCCAGATTAAAATTCCAGTCTTTTATCAAGGGAAAGCGGTATTCCAGGCTGGCGGCAGCCATCATAGAACCTTGTAATTCTGCAATTTTGAAGCCGCGCAGGGGAATAATATTCTGAAAATTCAAGACCAGTAAATTGCTGAGGGGGGGGCCACCCAGCAGGGCCGGGCGTGTATCGCCTGTCATGGCAGTGGCATCCAGGCGATAGGCCAGGGTATGATCACCAAAGACGGGGATATAGTGGCGGAAATTTCCATTGGCAGCTAGAAAACTGTACTGACTGCCCAGCCAGGGGCCACCGGCGGATAGATTGAGATTGTAGCGGATGCCATCATTGTTGCGAATACTTTCATTGGCATTCCAACTGAGGTTGATGCTGTTATTCCAGCCCTGACGCAAGAGTTTATCGTCAATCAAGCCGCCCAGTTCAGAGCGCAGATTGGTTTGATGGGAAGCTGAAATTTCCAGGCTGGCAAAACGGCGGATACGGGTGGCGTAAGTATCGCCTGTGCCTGGATTAAAAAGCGGGCGGGTGATTGAAAAGGCGACCTGTTGATCGCGGGTAATAAAATAGGCACTGCCATCGGTGGCAAAGGACAAGAGGGGAGAATCACTGACTTCGAGCGCGAAGCTTGTATCAAACATGTGATTGACATAGGCCGTACTAAAGCCAATTCTGGAACTGACCAGGCCATAGAGGGCCAAAACGTTCAGACTGTGTCTTTGAAGCAGGTCTGAGGCTTGGGCCAGAAAACCCACTTGATCCCCTTTTTCGTCTAGGCTTAAAACAGGTACCACCACTTCCAAACCAATCCAGGGAAGATAGGCCTGGGCAGGTGAAGTCTCACCTGTTGGGGTCAGGTCTTTGTCAAGATCTGCCAAATAGGGCATGTCTGTGGCTTCTTTTTCGGCCTTACCTGGCTTGAGATCCTGTAACGCCACCCTTTCTAAACTGGTGCCTTGCGCGTGGTGCCGGATAAAATAAAGACTGTCTTGGCCCAATGCGGGGACTTCTAAGCCCGTATAGACATCGCTGAGAGGCTCCGTTTGCCTAGATTCAAGCTTATGTCGGTAGAGATTGGCAAAACCATTGCGCGTGGAGATGAAATACAGACTTTGACTGTCAGGGGCCCAAATGGCTTGTTTGTCGGCGTAGAGGGTGCTGGATTCTGTGAGCTGGCGGGAAGGGGCTTGCCCTTCAGCATCCAAAAGCAGTAGATTTTGACCTTCGCCAGGCAAATAGACTTCCACGACAATTTTTTGACCATCGGGTGACCACTGCAGCGCTTGGTATTGTCGGAGGTCAGGCGCTGTGACCAAGGTCTTTTCAATTTTTTGGTTTAAAAGATCAAAAATGATGATCGAATCCCGTTGATTTTCTTCAAGTACCAGCGCCAATTTATCCCCTGCAGGTGACCAGGTGGGAGAGTGAAGGGTTTTTCCGGGAAGAAGGGTTTCTGCTTCCCCCAGCGCTTTGAGCTGATCTTTTTCTGTTTGCAGGGGTAAGATCTGGACGGTGCGTGTGGTATTTCCAAATTGATCGGGGATCAAAAGGGTATAGGCCAGATGCTGACTGTCAGGGGCCCAGGCATAATCTGTGACCCGATCCACCAATTTGTTTTGAATTTTATCCAGTTCCAATTTCTCAGGGGGGTTGGCAGGGGTTTTGAAACCTGGCTCCTGAATTTCAGGGGGTTGGGTGGGCTCTGGTTGCGGTGATTTTTTTTGATTTTCTTTTTGGCGTTCCTGTTCGCCATAGGCTTTGAGCTGATTGAGATTGGCAATCATCAAAGGTTGAACAGGATAAATTTGCCCGCGAATCAGAGGATAACCCCCTGTGCTCTGATAAGCCAGCCATTTTCCATCGGGAGAGGGTTTGGGTAGATACCAGGTGCGGTTTGTACGAAAGGGTATCAGAGCCTGTGCCTGGGAAAGGGTTTCGCTGCGCGCTTCAATTTGTTCACGCGTGCGTTCTTCCAGGGCTTGACGCCAGTCGGCTTCAATTTGCAAAAGCGGTTTACCAAAGGTTAGCTGAATGGCTTGATAAAAGTCGCCACTGAGGTTGCGGTAGGTTTGCAGCAATTCAGGCAGTTTTTCCCGCCCATAACTTTCAAATATAAATTTGACGAGTGCATAGCCTTCGTTATAACCTTCTGAGCCTTTTCCTGAGAGGGCCGTAAAGGCATTGCGTTCTGCTGGGGTCAGCAGAGAGCGGTTCAAGAGGTGCAGGCGCAGCATGCGATCATTTTCTGAGGCCCAGTATTCGGCTTCGTACTGCGCCAATCCTTCGGCAAACCAGGCTGGTAATCCGGCAGATTTGAACAGGTTTGAACCAAAGAGCCCTCTTTGCACGGCTAAAAAATTAAAAATATGCGTCATCTCATGCAGCAGGAATCGGTTGATCCCGATTGGGGCTTCAAGGGCAAAGCGGGGGTCGAGTACGATGCGGTTACGCGCAGGTTCTGCAAAACCATTCCAGAATTCGTCTTCATTGATGATCAATGAAATTTTCTCCTGTGGAGCCACACCCAAATCAGCTGTGATTTTTTCAAACCCCTCTTCTGCCACACGTGCAGCGAGCTTGGCCAATTGATCAAAGCCTTGGTAATAGTGAATTTTGAAATGGGGAGTTGAAATTTCCTGCCAATGGCGTTCTGGGTGGTTGACGCTTGGGCCGAGAAAAGCATGGGCTGGGAAACTCGCAAAAAAACTCAAAGCGGCGCATAAGGCCATGAGACGACGATGGAGATGGGGAGTTTTGCTCATGCAGAGTATTATACCAGGGAGAGCAAACCAAGCGAGAGCCCTGCCATAACTTATTCAATTTAAACCTTACTCAAAGCAAAAAAAACCTGAACCGAAGTTCAGGTTTCTGATTGAAAGTGGCTTAAAAGCTAGGGATAGGAACCTGTTTCATGGTGATCATGAAATAGCTTGCAAAGAGGAAAATCAGACAGCCTGCCCCGAAAAAGCTCCAACGGATTTTTGTTTTAAAGACCAAGGCCAGACCTGCAAAGAATAGGGCAATGGTATAAACCACGCTGACCAGATTGAAGCGATCCCCTCGCGTATTGTAGTCTTTACCGGACTCAAAGGATACATCTGCTTTTTTGAAGAGATCATTTGCGCCTTTGACCATGCCTTCTTCATACATATTGCCTTCGTCATCAAGGTCATTTTTAAGCGCAAGCGTAAACAATTCAGTTTCGCTTAAGTCTTCGGTATCTTCTTTGGCTTGGGTGGCGTGTTTGGTCATCGGCAGGCCCAAGCTTTCGTAGGCATCCGCGCTCATTTGCCACGTATAGAGGTATCGCGCCATATCCATCAAACGCTCTTTGTTTTCAGGATTTTTGGTGACTTTTGCTTCAGACAGAATCTGTTTCCCCAAAATATCTATTTGATAATCTTGGGCAATATTGATCATCGCGTCTGTTTTATCAGTGGCTGCTTTAATGGCAATCGTCGCCGCTTCAGCATAGGCCGTGGCTTGATTACCCCCCCACAAACTGGATTGAAAGCCAGCCCAAGCCGATCCCGTTGCTGCAAGACCCAACAGAAGGGCTACAAACAACTCAAAAAGATCAAAGGGAAGATTTTTATCTTCACTTGAATCCGTTTTTTCTGTGAACTCAGAAATCTCAGACATAAATTACTCCTTAAAAATAGTTGTTTTGTGTTCATATATTCTCAAAATGGATATATTACTGAACATTTTGGGCGTGAATAAATTTATAAATGAACACAGCACGTGATCACGCAAATTTCAAGGGTCAATTATATGTGGTGCTTATTTGATTGTCAAATAAATGTTGAAAAAAATATAAATATTTGTTTTGTAAATTTAATATTTTCTTTATTGATTATTTTATGAGTGCGCAACAGCGCTTGGTTTGCACCTCCTGAGATAAACTTGGCCCCTCTCTTAGGCTCTGATACAATGGCTCAAGATATCCAATTTTTTTTCATAGAGGTTGCCATGCAAACCCTTTTTCTTGAAAAACTGAAAATTTCAGCAAAAATGTCCTTTCTGAGCTCTTGTCTTTTGCTGTGCTCAAGCCTGTCTGCTTGGGCGATGCCTTCAGAAGTGAATCAACTGGCTCAGGAACTCTCCCCTAAACTTGAACGCTTTTTAAGCCAAGAACTTCACCGTGAAAAAATTGGGGTTGAGATTACTCCCACTGAATTGTCTCAAAAGGATGCCGTCTATCGTTTGGGCGTTTCGAACCATGTTTTGCGAGATACCGTTTTTGATTTGCGTGTGCGCTTTGATAAAGAGCTGGCTGTGATTGAAGGGCGGGTTTTTTCTGCCGCAGAATATAAGCTTTTGGTAGAGACCGCTGAAAAGGTGTTTTCCAAAGGGGTACGCATTCATGTTGAACATTTTCCCTATGCTGCTGTTGAACCTGATTATGCCATTACCACCCAACCGGGCAGCAGTCTTTATGTAAAACCTATTGCGCAGGCCGGAGACAATCTTGCAACTCAGGTGCGTTTGGGAACTCCTCTTGAAATCTTGGAATACAGTGGCGATAAGCAGTTTGCACTTGTCAGAATCCTGGATGATGGCTATATTGCCTGGATTCAACGCAGTCATTTGCTTGAGACAGGGCAAGCTGCTTTTGAAGCTTGGCAAAAAAACCGCCAGGTGCTCATCATGCGCACTCTGAATGCGCCCCAATTGCTCTATTTCGGAACCCGCCTGCGTTTGATTCAGCAGAACCGGGATCATGTCTTGGCTGCCTTGCCAGGGGGCAAGCAAATTAAGTTGGCAAGTGATGATGTCGTGATTGAAAAGGGCCCCCCCCAATCCCCTGACCTTTCAGCTGTGATCAAAACGGCCCATCAGTATCTTCCCAAATCCCCACAAGGAGGCGGAGCCTATCTTTGGGGGGGTACGTTTGGTAAGACCCTGGATTGCAGCGGTTTTATGCAAACGATTTTTAGGGTGAACCATGTCTATTTACCGCGCGATGCCGATCAACAGATGGGATTTACGCAGAGAGTGGGCAATACCCTGGCTCAACTCAGTGAACTCAAGCCCGGTGATCTTGTCTTTTTTAGTGGCAATCGCAAATATCCCACCCATGTGGGACTCTATTTGGGCAAAGGCAAAATCATTCATTCTTCACCCAAAGGACCCTATAGCGGGATTAAAATCAGCACCCTTCAAGGGGGGGGGGAATATGATAAATTTCTTCAAAGTATCTATTTCGGTGGCGGTCGTGTCACCCGATCACTTTAAGTTGCCCTGCAGCCATTTGTTGCAGGGGGGCTTGTTTCATCTGGCTGGCTACATACCGTGAGGGCTATGCTTGAAGCAAGAACGAAAGGAGCATTTTTATGCAGAAACTTGTCACAGCGGTGTCACTATTTTTTAGTCTGAGTCTTGGCGCTTTTGCTGCTCCGTTTCAAATGGCGCAGGAACACCGCAATTTTCCTAAAGTCAATGAAGCTGAGCGTGAAAATCGTTCTCAGTTGACAGACAATAAACACTATCGCGTCATTTATACGCCTTTGCCTGATCCCATTCCTTTGAATCAACATTTTCGTCTGAAATTGACGGTTCAAGATGCGCAAAATAAAGTCGTTGAGAACGCTAAAATCTATGTGGATGCAGATATGCCGACCCACAATCATGGCATGACTGTAAAACCGAAAGTGAAAGATTTGGGCAAAGGGATTTTTGAAGTTCGCGGTATGCTCTTTCATATGCCCGGTTTTTGGGAAATTTATGTATTGGTAGACCATGCTGGAAAGAAAGAGAAGGCGGTTTTTGGTGTCACGGTTAAAATGTCTGCTCAAGATTAGTTTGATTGGGTTGGTGCTTGGTGCCTGTCAGCCACCTCAAAACAATCGGGAAGGCCCCCCCGATTTTACCCCCTCAGAGAAGCTCATCATTCAAAGCCTGACAGGACACCCCGAACTGACCAGCAATCCATCCAATCGTTGGGCGGATCAGCCACGTGCTGCACATTTTGGGCAATATCTGTTTTTTGATAAGCGCCTGTCTCAGAATGGAAAATTGAACTGTGCCTCCTGCCACAATCCTGGCTTGGGTTGGAGCGATGGAAAAGCCTTGGCACAAGGCTTAAAGACCACCGCACGCAACAGTCCCAGCCTTTGGAATGTGTCACATCAGCGTTGGTTTTTTTGGGATGGTCGTACTGATTCTGCTTGGGCCCAAGCCATTCAGCCTTTAGAAAGTTTGGCTGAAATGGGCATGGATCGTGTTCGGCTTTTGCATGTTTTTCATCAAAATTCAGATTTAAGACAGGGTTATGAAGCACTCTTTGGCACCTTGCCAAGTGTCACCGGCTTGCCTTCTAGTGGGCGTCCAGTGGCTGAGCAAGCCGATCACCCTTTGCAAAAAAATTGGAACCTCTTGAGTGAAGCTCAGAAGCAGCAGGTGAATATTTTTCTCACCAATCTTACCAAAACCCTCGAAGCATTTGAACGAAGATTTCAAACCGGTGAAAATGCCTTTGACCGGTTTGCAAAAGGCCTGCGTACCCACCAACCCGAATTGCAAAACGCCCTTTCAATCGAAGCCCAAAAAGGCCTGAGGCTTTTTATTGGACGGGCTCAATGTGTGCTTTGTCATACGGGGCCACTTTTCAGTGATTTGGAGTTTCACAATACGGGTTTGTCTGCTCTTCCGGGGCAAGCGATCGATCAGGGGCGCTATTTGGGGATTCCCGCTTTGATGTCTGATGCTTTCAATGGTTTGGGGCCCTATACGGATCTCGCCTCGAAAGAAGATGCCTGGAATGATAAACTGATCTATTTGCAACGCAAAGCAACCAACCAAGGTGAATTTAAAACTCCGGGGCTGAGAGAAATCAGTCGAACGGCTCCCTATATGCATGACGGCCGGTTTAAAACCCTGGAAGAGGTGGTCCGTTTCTATTCTCAGCCCTTAAGTGAACCCCCAGCAACTGGTCGACGAGAAGACACGATCCAAGTCTTGGATCTGAAGCCCGAAGAAATCAAGTATCTCGTGGCATTTTTAGAGTCCTTGACTGGGCCTGAGCCCCCATTGGATTGGGTTGGACAACCCAAATCGGCTGTTTACAGTCAACCCTGAGATGAAGACCCGGCCTGAATTTCAATCCCAAGCACCGCTTTGTGCACTGCTGGATGCGTTTCAGGAACAGGGTTATTTGCTTTGGCGAAACTGTCTTCCAGCCGATCGTTTAAACCCTTTGCTGTGGAAAGCGCGTCAGGCCTATGCACGTGCTGATAGCCTGTTTGCTCAAGGTCAATTGCCAGCTGCTGAAGCGCTTTTGTTTCGCTATGGGCATGTGCCACCTGAAGCCTGCTATCCTCCCCACGATCCTTTTTTGGCTTTGGCCCGATTATTGGAACCCTGTCTTGTGTTTTTGAATGCTGTTTTGGAGGCTCCGGTTTTACTGTATCAGAACAGTTTATTCCGTCGCCAGATGCCGGAAAAAAGCCCCTCTCCACCTTTGCCTTGGCATCAGGATGCGCTTTTTTTAGGCGATTTAAGCCCCGTTCTCAATCTTTGGTGCCCTTTGATGGCCTGCGGACAGGATGCGCCTGGGCTTGAAATATTTGAGGTCAATCTCAAGGAATCCTTGCGGCTCGAGCGTTTCCCAAGACGGGGTGTTCAGGCCGGGGATGCCTATGCTGATTTTTCGTTCTTGCCAGAAGAACTTGAAAGCCTGTTTCCCGGTGCTTCAAGTTGGACTCCCACCCTCAACCCCGGCGATCTGTTGGTTTTTCATGAGAAAATCCTGCACCGAACCCATTTGCAGAAAGGCATGACGCAAACGCGGATCAGCCTTGAAATGCGCTGTATCTCACACAATAAAGCCCCTCAACTTGATAGTTTGACCCTTCCCTTGAATCTGTCCTGATGCAGAATTTAGGGCGTATTTCCAAGCGTATTTTGGTGGGACCGCTTGTCAACCCTGAGCAAATGGGGGCTTGGCTTTCTCAACCTGATTTCAGAGTCTTGTATGATCCCAAATTGCTGAACCGACCGGCAGCTTGGGAGGGGCTGATTCCAGAACTTCAGCTTGAGAACTACCCCTGGCTTGCCTATCGGTATGGTCAGTGTCTCTCAGAAATTCTCACCCAGCTCGAACCCTGGCAACCAGAACTGATTCTCTGGTGGGGGTTTGCCACCTCTGTTCTGCCCCAGGGTTTAGACGCTGCGCCTTGCCCGGTTGTTTTAATTGCCTCGGACTGGCAAAGCGCTGGGGCTTTGCTCTGGGAGTGGAGAGAGCATTTTGATTTGATTCTGGGGGATCAGGCCCTGGTCAACTGGTTGCAATCCAGAGGCTTTACACGTTGCGCCTGGTGGCCTTCCTATGGGTTTTCTCCAGCGCGTTTTTATCCAGGAGCAGAGACCAAGTGCTGGGATTTGACCTATGTCGGAAGCCTTAACCCAGACAGTCATCCCGAACGTTTGCTCTATCTGAAAACATTGAGTGTACTCTCCAGGCAATACCGTGTTTGTTTTCGCAATCAGATTGTGGGTGAAGACTACCGTCGCTTGCTTTCGCAAAGCCGTCTGGTCTTTAATCATGCCTTGCGGGGAGAAATGAATCTCAGGGCCTATGAAGCTTCAGCCTGTGGAGCCGTGGTTTTGCAAGAAGCTGGTAATTTAGAGATCCGTCGCTTTTTAACGCCTGGAGAGAGTTGTTTGCTCTATGAGCCCTCACAATTGCTTGCACAGGTAAAGGGCTGGCTCCAACAACCTGAACTTTTGGATTCAATCTCCAAACGGGCTGCCCAGGCCATTCTCAACCATACATACGAGCAGCAATTTGAACGTCTTTTGAATCTCTTGCCGAATTATTTGAAACAGCATCGGCGTGCTCCTCTGCGTTTAGCAAGCAATTTACAGGGCCAACTTGAACTCTTACAGGCTTTTCAGCCTGCTGTGGTTGCACAGCAGCCCGAGCTGATCCGCGAAAAGTTAAAGCTTCAGGCTCAGCCCTTGCCGCCGATCTTGGCCTGTTTAGGCTTAAGTTTAGGAACCGATCGGGATGCTGCCTATTCTGCACTTGAAATGGCAGCTCTACAGAACCCTCAGGATCTGATCTTGCAGCATAATTTGGCATGGGCTGCTCGTTTTGTGCAAAAACCCAAAGCCTCGATCTTTGAGCTGATACATCACGCTCTGCAAACAAAACTTCAGCTTCCTGCTGCCGATCGGCTCGATGAATTTGTGGTATTGCCCTGCTTAGGCTCCCACCGCTTTCAGTTGGTTTGGGAACAAGCGCATCAAGCTGAAGATCGAAATCGCTTAGAACAACTTGTGTACTGGAACCTTCTGCGACTGAAAGCGGAAGTGGCGCTTGAAAACGAAGACTGGGTAACCTCACTCCAGGCTTTGGAACAAGCCCAAGAAAGGCCTCAGATGCCTGAAACTCTTTGCTTTCCCATGGCCATGATTTACTTGCGCCTTCAGGAGCATGCACGTGCCTTGCAAGCATTCGCAAGAAGTGTCAGTCTGAATCCTTCCTCAAGAATAGCCTGGAAATATTTGATTCAACTCAGTTTAAAACTTGAGCCCGTCAATGCCCGTCGTGAAAAGTTGGCAGAACTGATTGATTGGGCGGAAGCGGTTGCCTGGAGAGATGGGCTGCCACAATGGCATGCTCTGTATGAACAATTGAAAATAGAAACGGTCACTGAACCAGGAAATTAAACTTGAGCAAAAATTTGAGCTGTATCCAGCAGCAAAGCCACTTCTCCATTGGCCAGTACGGTGGCGCCTGAAAACATATCCGCTCCCCTGCGCTTGTCATGGTTGTTGCTAAAGGGTTTTAAGACCAATTCTTCTTGCCCCAGGAGTTCATCTACGAGAATACCCAGACGTTGACTTCCCCGTTTGATGACGATCATCCAAAAATCTTCTTTTTCAAAGCCAAGCGCTTTGACCTGATCCCCTTGGGGATTGATAAAATCAGCAAGAATAACCAAGGGAATATAATGCCCGTTAAAATAATAAACTTCTTTACCCGCTTGGGTTTCAATTTCTGAGGTGTAAATTTCTGTTACGGTATCTACTTGATCCTGTCCAATTGCAAAGAAGTCGCCTCTGTCGCTGACCAGAAAGGCATTCAACATGGTCATTTGAGAGGGAATCCGAATCGAATAGGTGGTTCCCTGACCGCGGGTGGATTGAATGCGAATTTCGCCACCGAGACTCTCAATCTGGGTGCGAACAGCATCCATACCTACGCCTCGCCCTGAAATATCAGTCGCAGTATCCTGGGTCGATAATCCAGGGGCAAAAACAAGGCGCAGAGCTTGTTCCTGAGACATTTGCAGTGCAGACTGTTCAGAGACGATTCCCCGCTCAACAGCTTTATAGCGTAATTTATCGGTATCAATGCCTTTTCCATCGTCTCGTACGTCAACGCGCAAAACGTCATTTTCATAACTGGCCTGTAAGGCGATCAGGCCCTTGGCAGGTTTGCCTCTGCGCAAACGCTCTTCGGGCTTTTCAAGACCATGATCGGCTGCGTTGCGAATCATATGCATCAAGGCATTACCCAGTTCATCAATCAGGGTACGATCCATTTCCAGCTCCCGGCCATCCATGGTGAGTTCAATCTCTTTGCCCAATGAGCGTGAAAGATCGCGAATCATACGTGGAAAGCGATTAAAGACCTGTTCAACAGACACCATTTGAAGTTGAATACTGAGGGAGTGTAAGGCGGTGGCTACTGAGCCCAAACTAAAGAGATGGGTGTCCATATTGGCAATATTTTGGCTGCGAATGGCATGTGAAAACTCGGCACGACACAGCACCAGTTCATCAACCAATTGCATGAGTTGTTCAAGTTTTCCAGCATCGACTCTGACCAAAGGTGAGGTTCTGGTTCCTGCCTGGCGAGTTTGGGCGGGTGACTGTTCTGTAACGAAGTGTTCCGGCGGACGGGTGGGTAAATCAATCACTGAATGACTGCTTTGGGCCATGGGTTTGGTTAGCGGGGTTTTGTCTCTGGGCAGCTCAATGATATTATTGACCTGGGTTTTGGGGGCTAAAAGCTCGTCTGCCACATAAAGGGCCTGAATTTCGAGAGAGTCTTTTATTTCAGGTATTTCAAGAATGGCAGAACGAATTTCATCGGCTTCATGTTGGCTTACCAAAATCAGACTGAAAAAATTGCCAAACCGTTCTTCTTCAAGCTCAATCACGGGGGGATCGGCTTTAATGATTTCACCGTATTTTTCGAGTGAACGAAAAATTAAAGTTGCGCGTGCAGCTTTTAAAACGACATTTGGAAAGAGTTTTATCCCGAATAAAATTGCACCGTAGCCGAGTTTTTTTGCTTCCCGTAAGACATTGAGCTCAAACTCATTTAATTCGGGCATCGCGAAGGGATCTTGGCTTTCCAATTTAGGGGGGGATTGGGCTGTATAGATGGTTTCTCCCAATAAATTCACGGTGCGAAGTGCTTCCACTTCAGAGACTGAGTTTACTTCGTTTTCAATATATTCATTGTCATGGGGGGTGACCAGGCTGATAATAAAACAGTTCTGAAAATTTCCTGCCAGCAAATCGTTGAGTTCAGGAATGGTTTTGATCACTTCGCTGTTTTGCTTGAGTTTATGCAGGATCAGTTGTGTGCGCACAGATTTCATTTGGCAGTTTTCAGCCAGTTGAATACGCAACTCAAAGCAGTTTTTTCCATATTTTGAAGCTTGAAGAATTTTTTCGCTTTCGCTGTCGGTATAGGCATGTTGCCAATCTTTAGACCAGTAAGGATCCTCTTCCTCTCCTGTTCCAGTTAGGGAAGGCTGTGATTGGCCTTGGGCAGAACATTCAGCCAGATGCGCGAAGAGATAGCTGAGATCTTGGGGGGTCGCTTGCTCTGGTTGACTGACATTGCCAATCAGCAGATCCAAACCATCGACACAGGCAAAGAGCAAGTCCATGATGCGGTCATTCAAGCGAATCGTGTGATTTCTTAGCTCGTCGAGCAGGCTTTCCATTTCATGGCTTAATTGTGAAATTTCTTCAAAATAGGGAAACTCCACCAGGGTGGCGGCCATGCCCTTAATCGTATGAATGCTTCTGAAGATCTCATTTAAGACAGCCGAATTATCCGGCGAGTTTTCCAAAACCAGCAAGGAATCACTGCATTGCTGGAGATGCAAACGCGCCTCATCGATAAATAATCCTACGTATTGAGAAAGATCCATGTTACCAACGGTTTAATGTGTCCATCATAGCATGCAAAGCAAATCCTATTTTTTTCATTAAGTCACTAAAAGCGCCAATTGACGCGTCTCTTCGACTTTTTTTTGTAAATTGGGCAGCAATCTTTCCAGGTGGGATTCCTGAATACCCAAGACCTTATGAATGATGTTTGCATGCTCACGAAAGGTGACAAGGGCTTGATTTTTTTTATCCTCTCTTAACATCGCTGCCAAAAGATTCGCGGTCGCAACCAAAGTCGGAAGCAAGGCGGGTATTTCATTTTCAAGTAAAGCTTCAAAACTGTGGTGTCTTTTGATCGATTCTACCAAGAGCGGGGGGAAGTTCCAACGCTCAGCCAAGGCAGCCCCAATCTCAGCATGGTTAAACCCCAAGATTTTATTTTCGGCCTCATACAAGTGAATTTTGGTGTTGAGATGAAGATTGGTGGCCTTATACACTTCAGGTAAAGCGTATTGGTTCAGTACAATTTTGCCAATATCGTGAATCAAGCCTGCAATAAAGCATTCTTCGGGTTCATGGTGTTTGAGATTTAAGGCCAGAGAGCGTGAAATTTCGGCACTTGCGATTGAATGTTCCCAAAACTCACCTGCGTTTAGTTTATAGCCCAAGAGGCCTTTGTTCAGTGTGCTCTGCGTAGTAATCATCAGAACCAGACTTTTGACGGAGCTAAACCCTACAATCATCACGGCCTCAGAAATCGTTGTCACTTTGCGTGACAGACCATAAAAGGCTGAATTACAGAGTCGCAGGACCTTTGCTGTCAGGGCTTGATCAGAGCTGATGACTTCGGCGAGTTTACCTACATCTGTATCGGGATCATTCAACAATTGAATGGCGCGCATGGCCGTTTGAGGAACCTCGGGCAATTCATCCACCCGATTCAAAATATTCCTGATAGAGAGTTCTCTCACGGTTTGCCCATCTTTTGCTTTTGGTAAAAATATGAAGATAAACGATTGTAACCAATCTCATGGGCCTGAATCAACTGTTCAGCCCCGCCCACAAAAAGCACGCCACCCTCACGAAGGGATGAGTAAAACTGTTGATAAACGCGGGTTTTTGCTTCTTTGGTAAAGTATATCATTACATTGCGGCAGGCGATGAGATCAAATTGTAGGGGATAATCATCTGTTAAAAGATCGTGGTGAATAAAGTGAACTTTTTCCCGCCACTTTTGTTTAAAAACATAGGCATTGGCTTTGTTTTCATCCAGGCAAGGATCAAAAAAAGTGGAGAGGTCTTTTTTGCTCACATGTTGAAGCAAATCGGGTAAAAATACGCCTTTCCGCGCACGTTCTAAAGCATCCCGATCGATATCGCTTGCAAGAAAATGGCAGTGATCGGCTGCTCCCAGATGTTCGAGGATCATCAAGAGGGAATAAATTTCTGCCCCGATCGAACTGCCTGCACTCCAAATTCTGAGCCGGGGCCTTCGTGAAAGCAGTTCAGGTAAAATTTTGTTTTGAATTTCCTGAAAACGTTCGGCATTTCTAAAAAACTCTGAAACATTGATCGAGAGTCCATCTAAAAATTTGCGCAATTCATTTGAATTTTGTTTGAAATATATCAGCAGTTCAGCTAAATTTTGGGAATGGGTTGTGTGTAAGATTTCCTGAAGTCGCCGATCAATTTGGATATGTTGGTAATTATCCAGATTATAACCAGAAAGCTGATGAAACTCACGTTTAAAATGCGTCAACTCGGGATCAGAATGTGGCTGCATGCCCCGGCCCTTTCCTTGAGCACTTTTGGACCGGGTAAAAAACAAGCAGGCTTCATCGTGCAACTCGACTGAAAAGCAGAATCTCTTCTTTGATATCACTCAGTTTGAGTGCCAGGCCGATTTTGAATGTTTCGGCTTCATTTTGGGCATCTTTGACCCAAAGTGCATGGGATTTAAGATAGAAATCTGGGGTCTGAATATTTGCTGGGATATGTAGGAAATCCCGCACGGATTGAGGACTGAGTTGATAGGCTTGATTGAGATCCAGCAAGGCACGGTTTGTGCATTCTTTGAGCTGAATCAAGGCACACCCGCGCTGTAATAAAGCCATGGCTTGAAAATCAGGATCGCGTGTCATATACAGGCTGAGCGTCAAATCTTCAACTGCTTCTGGGAACCGTTCCTGAACTCTTCTCAAGGTTCCCCTCAGATGATAGAGCGCAGAGAGAAAAGTCAGATAGCCTGTATCTTCTGCAATTTCCTGATCCCAGTCAATTTCATGTGCGGTCAGATCATTCACTTCGGCCTTTACCAATTTTAACAAGCGCGAAATATCATCAATGGCATCAGAAGGTTTTTTCCACAGACTGTAGGCATAGCCTCGAAAACTCAGACAGCGCAATTGTTCCATCAGCGTAAGGCCTGCTGCCAAAGTTTGGTTGAGCAGGGCAATGGCCTGTCGATAGCGAGCCTGTTGGATGAAATCCTGTGCCTTTGTAAAGGTTTCTTTCAATTCTTCAACAGAGACATGGTGGATCAATGGGGGGGTATTTTTTGACTTCATTCTCAAATCGGCCTCAACTCAATCACGACAATTTACTTAACCACCTTCTGCTGTCTGAAAACCGCTGCGCAGCGGAGTCGGTCTCAGATTATAAACTTCTTCAGGAACCAGGCCCGCAAGATATTCGACAATGTCTTTGACGGATACAATCCCGGTTAAATGGCCTTTTTCATCCACCACAGGCAAATGTCTAAAGCCCCCCAGGGTCATCTGATTCAAAGCAAAGGCAATTTTATCTTCGATAAACAAAGTGACGGGATCGGGAGTCATGTATTCTCTCAGTTTTGCCTGATTTAAATCGGGGTTCGTTTTTAAAACTTTAAAAAGCAGATCCCGTTCTGTGAAAATGCCAACCGGAACCTTTTTTTCTGCAATAATCACTGCGCCGATGCGCTTGTCTTGCATCAAATGGATAGCTTCCTGAAGGGTGTGCTCAGGGCTTAAGCTGATGGGCTTGCGGGGAGAAAGTCGCCGGATGGTTTCTTTGCTGACCACTGTAAATGCTTTTTCCTGGTCTTGCAAATGACTTAGATCATCATGGTCCAGATATTCATCGATTAAGCTCAATGGCGTGCCCCTCCTTTTTTCATAGCCTATATTTTCATTTTATCACGGGCCTTCGCCTTGTTAAAATCTGACTTGCTCTTCTTTAAACCACTTTAGAATTTTCTGGCCTGAAGGTCTTTGCCTGAATTCGCGCATGGTTTCAGCCAGGGCGGGTGGCAATTCATCAAGTTCAGGCAGTTTGACAGAATATTCAGCAGGCCCCACGATCGGGGCTCCAAGGGCTGCAAAACTCAGATCCGCAGCACTGAAACGGTCTCCACACAAATAGGGGCGGCCATCTGAAAGCCGTTGATCGACAAAATCAAATTCAGATTTCATTTTCATCAGCGAAATCTGGCTGGCCTCATAGGTAATATTCATGGATTGCCGCATGATAGCTGTCAGAGCGGGCCAAACAAAGGGCAACATGTTTTTTTCGTGTGCGGGACCTTTTTGTCGCAATAGCTTAAGACACAAAGGCTTGTCCTGAAGCAGATAGAAGTAAACGTAGCGCCGTGTATGCGGGCCCAGGTTGAGATCAAACCGGTTTTCCAAGGCCTCAACCTGTTCACGGGTTTGATCGTCTGGAAAAAGTCGCTTTTCAGGTTCTACCTGTCGATCCAGCCAATGGAGAATATCCGTAGAGTCTGGAATGATGCCCTCAGAGGTGAAGAGGCACGGGGTTGTGCGCCCGCCCCCGCGTGCCAGATTGGCTGCGAGGTGAAATCCAGGCAGATGATTTTCTTCACTATAGGAAATATTCAAGCGCCGAAACGCCCAACGGACTTTTTCGCAGTAATGACTGAGATTGATACTGTGAAGATGCGGAATTACAGGGGTATATTGGGAAGCCATTTGGGGGGAATATCCAATTGTCGTTTATTTGAAAAGCGTTGTAAAGAGCGGATCAGAATCGGTCGGGTTTGGGCGGGTTCAATAATATCATCGACAAAACCGCCAGCGGCTGGAATAAAGGGATCATCTGAGCGGCTGCCTTGGGCATGCAAATGATCCAAGCGTTGTTTAAGTTGGGGATTGTGGCCTGCAAAGCTGGCCATGGCCTGATCACTCATAATGCCTATACGCGCACCAGGCCAGGCGTAGACCAGATCTCCGCCGCCAATGCGGGGGTTGAGCATAAAATAGGCCCCTCCAAAACAGCGCCTGACCACCACCCCAATTTTGAGTCCCTTTAAATGGCCAATGGCCATCAAGGCCTGAGAACCATAGCTGAGAATCCCCTCTTTGTGCGCGCTGGCATTGGGCATAAGGCCTGGTACATCGACAAAGCTGATCAACGCGTAATTATAGGCGCTGAGGAAATTGAGAAAACGTGATAATTTCCGCAGGGCGCGGGTATCCAATGCTCCCGCCAGAACCAGAGATTGATTGGCTATCACGCCGACTGTTTGCCCTGCCAGACGCATAAATCCTGTCACCAGATTGGGTGCAAAATCAGGCTGCACTTCCATGAAACTGCCTTGATCGGCAACTGAATGAAGAACTTGTCTGATTTCAAACGGGCTTTCAGGGTTTTCTGGCAGGAGCTGATTCAATTGGGGATCGGTTCGCTCGCAGCTATCTTGAAAACTGAGCTGAGGGGGGGGCTCTGCATTGGTTTGGGGCAAATAGCCGAATAGCTTTCTGACCCTTGCAATCGCTGCTGCTTCGTCGGGTTCGACAAAATGGACAGCCCCAGAGTGACGGGTATGCACATCGGGCCCTCCCAATTCCTTTTCACTTAAATTTTCGCCCGTTGCCGCCAGATTGACCCCGGCTCCTGCCACACAGAGTGTGGAATTTTGATCCATGATAATAAAATCTGTTAAGGTGGCGACAAAGGCGGGGGCACCGATACAGTGGCCCAAAACACAGGTGATTTGAGGGACAACGCCTGAAAGGTATACTGCTTCTTTGAGTACTTCAGCATAGCCTTCCATAATCAAGACGCCATCGGTCACGCGTGCGCCCCCTGATTCCACCAAAGCGATCACGGGCAGACCGGATTGGCGCGCCAAACGATACAGTTCACAGATTTGGCGGGTTTGGAGGGCACCGATACTGCCTCCACGGGAATCAAATTCACTGGCCCAGGCCAAAACCGGGCGTCCCTCAATTTCGCCACTGGCACAGACTATGCCATCCTTAAAACTGGGTTTTTCAGGGTGATTGCGGGTAAACCTAAACAGCTCTTGAGCACTGTCAGGATCCAGCAATGCTTTCAATCTTTGTCTCGCATTGGGCCTGTCTGAATTTGATATTGATTTTTTGTCTTCTGACTCAATCAGCGCTTCGGCTTGTTTTAAACGCAAAAGATCGTGTGATAATGGGGTGTCCATGCTTACCTCATGCTTTTTTCAAGGCCAGAAAAAACAGTATATTGGCAGAGATAAAAAAGGTGGCGGCCATGATCAAGGCCCACGTCCAAGAGACCTGAATCCCAATCACCAGACTGAGTATGAGTCCGATGATGAGTTCTGCCACGCCTGCCAGCATAAAATAGTTTGAATTTGAGCGCTTCATAGATCAAACTTCTGCCCAGGTTTACATTCTCCTCTGTAATAACTCCATTCTTCACAGTAGGATCGATCTGTGAAGATGCAATAGCCTGCTTCACCCAGCGTTTCCCTGCGAATTTCAAGCCGACCGTTATTGCTTGTGCAGAAAACAGAGGCTGGGTTGGCGATGCCTGCTGTATTGGCGGGGGGGGTATTTGACTTCCCACTGGGACCAATCACGATCACCGGTGTGCAACCGATGATGAGGGCGAGAGAGAGCCCAAAGGGGTTCAAGAATGGCTTGACAAAAGGAAGCATGGGCCGGTAAATAGGCAGCATATCAGCCTCAATCTCAGATTTTGAATTAAGCCTATTTTACACCAAAGGGCTAGGACATGCTGGGAACGTAAAGCCCTGTCATGCGTTTACTCAAAATCCAGAGACGTTCCTGAAGATTTTCGTTGAGCGAAATTTTCGAAGAGGGCACGATTTTTTTTCGCTCAAAATATTTGCCTGTAATATGCTCAACTTCAGGGCTGGTTGCCAGATAGAGAATGGTTTCTGCACCCTTTTCGGGTGAGATCATGAATTTTTGACCAAACTTCAAAACCGGACGGGTCCAGGCAGGGGCCAAACTCCAGATATCTGTTGCAACTACCCCCGGATGTAGGCAGTTTACTGTGACGTCTGTATTCTCCAAGCGTCTGGCCAAAGCAAAAGTAAATAAAACATTGGCAAGTTTGGATTGGCCGTAGGCAGTGAGAATATCATAGCGTTGTTCGCCTTGAAGATTGGGGAAGTCGATCACGGCCCCAAAATGACCAGTAGAAGCCACATTGATAATCCGGGAGGGAGCACTGGATTTCAGCAGATCCAGCAGCAGATGGGTCAAGAGAAAATAGGCAAGGTGGTTGAGAGCCCAGGTCATTTCATAACCATCAACGCTCAGTTCGCGTCTTGCAAAAACGGCACCTGCGTTATTGACTAAAATATCAAGATGATCAGTGCGCTTTTGAACTTCTTCGGCTAGGTTGCGGATTTCAGACTGAATGGAAAGATCTGCAATGATAAATTCAACTTGCCCATCGGTTTGGGCTTGAATTTCTTGGGTGACGGCAGCTGTTTTATCTGGGTTGCGTCCCACCAGAATGACATGGGCGCCCCGTGCAGCCAATTCTCGGGCGGTAACTTTGCCAATCCCGGAAGTGGCTCCCGTGATCAGACAGACTTTTCCCTCCATTACTGTGCCTCCTCGCTTCACCTATGCTCAACAATAACACGATTTAATCATGACCCTTTGTTAAAAGATGAATATTTTTTGAGTAAGTTCCCAATTCCTTATAATCAGGGCGTAGGATAATAATCCTTTTGCATTTCAAACCAATTCCGAGTGTCTTTGGGATAACGCTGAAGCTCATAACTTAGATGGCGCAAGCCATTTTGAATTTGATTTCGATCCTGAGTTTGGAAACAGAGGAAAAAGCGAATTCCGAGTTGCAGATAATTTAATAGTGATTTACCTGAGGCAATTTCGGGTTTGAGTGATAATTGCTCACAAATCAAAGCCACCTTGCCATGAGCTAGTTTTTCCTGGTGACGGTCGTAATGCAGAACCAACCAGTTTAAGGCGTCTGCAAATGCGGGATCAGGTTTGGGGTTATCATTCGCTGGTGCAAACAGGGAGCGCAGAGCAGGCAGCCTGAATTTTTCTTGGGCAGTGAGAAAATGCACAGCTTCTACTTCGCTCAAAAAGCGAACGGGCAATTTGCCTGATACCAGATCCTGCCAATTCCAGCGTTTTTCAGCTGCTTGGAGCCAATCCACGTTTTATTCCAAAAACAGGTTGAGTCGTGTATTCCAGCCACCGAAGCCATCAGGCTCGATATTCTCGCATTCAGGATCGGGAATCCAATTTTTGCCATCAATGACAAATTTATAGGCATAGAGCCCTTTGAAAGGAAATTCCTTTTCAAGCTTCCAGGTCGAAGTATTTGGAATCCGGGTCAGAAATTCGCGATCGGCTTTCCAGTCTGTAAATTCTCCAGCCAGTGCGATGCTCTGGGCTTCGGCATGTTCAAAATAAAAGGTGACTTTGCGCCCCTCTACAAAAGGAGAAGAGAAACGTTTTAAACCCCGTCTATAACGGTCATTGACGGCCTCTTTGACACATTTTCGTGGATGAATCAGCCCAAAACCCTGTCTTTCCAAGGGGATATTAAAGATTTTGTCTGTTGTTGAGGTGAGAATTTCTTTGACGCGACGGGGGCCGAGTTCTGGATTGGCTTCCAGCATCTGGGCAATGATCGAACAGACGATCGGGGCTGAGAAAGAGGTCCCATCGACATGTTGGTAGTGGATGCCGACAATTTTTTGTTCGCGCAGTTTGTGTTGAATTCGGGCACGTATTTCTTCTGTGCTGAGTTTCAGAATATCTGAACCGAAGGGCAAATCCTCAAGTTGTTCAGCCACTGCCTCGGGCAATGCTGAATCAGAGAGACGGGCCAGTTTGCTGAGTGCCTCTGCTTCTTTATAGAGTTGGGTTTCTGGCAAAATTGGCGCAGCGACCCAGATGCCCGGCGCAATCAGTTCGGGTTTCATCAAACCATCGATGGTGGGGCCATAACTGGAATGGTACATATCATAGTAATGGCGACTGAGTTTGTTTTTATCGTCAAACCCCCCAACGGTCACGACAGAAGGGGCGTTGGCCGGTGGGGTAATCGCATTATCAGGGGAATTGCCATCGTTGCCCGCTGCCACAACCACCACCACACCTGCTTGCCAAAGCGCTTCTGCCATTTGGTTGAGTGCATTGTCTAGATACGATTCTTCGCGACCTTCGCCCAGTGAAATATTGAGAATGCGAATATTGTATTCTTTGTGGTGTTCGAGCACCCATTTCAAACCACGAATCATATATTCCGTTTTAATACAGCCTTGGCGATCGGTTGCTTTTAAGAGCACGATATTGGCATTGCTGGCGATGCCCTTGTAAAGACCATTTGAAAGGTAACCATTGCCAGTTGCAGAGACAGACGTTTGCATCCCATGCCAGCAATTGTCTTGGGGTTTACCAAAATCATCATCCTCGGGGTCTGGAATATTGACATAGGCCAAAACCCGGTTATTGGGCATGATCAGATCGGGGTGAGGGAAAAATCCCGAATCGAGAAAAGCAATCGTGACTCCTTTGCCGGTATAACGTGTCACCGCATTGAGTCTTAAAGGGGTAGGAATAATTTCATAATCGCTTTGACTGTAAATCGGAAAAAAACCACTCAGTTCAGAGACCAGACCTTCATTCGGGTATTTATTTGAGAGCAGGAAAATATCCTGGGGGGTTAATTTTTGGTTGTTTTCGTTTCTAAACAATTCAATTTGAGTGGGTTCTGTCAGCGATAAATATTCATCTAGAATTTCAGCTGTTTCTTCATCGATCAAAATATAACGATCAGGATCCGGGCCGTGTTGATAGATTTTGAGTTGAATTTTTCCATCATAGCGACGGATCACGTCTTCAATGATCAGGTCACACAAGGCCTGGGCATGAATGGAGGTTCCATAATAGAGCATTAAGATACACAAATCATGCAAAACATGCCATTGTTCCTGGCGCTTGATTTTCTCAAGCAGTTCCAGTTTGTGTTGTTTCCAGTGTTTGTCCAGCGGTTTATACTGTCTGGAATGTAAGGTGGCTATATAGGCGCCAATATAAGCTTTGATCAGATGTTGTAATGTATCCATAAGAAACCTACTTAATCACTTTGTGGGCAATCAAGGCCTGATAGTATTCAATGGCCTTGGGGCATGAACCATCTGATTCGATCCATCGGGGGTTGTGACTGGTGATCACTTCCAGGATCTGTTTTTCTACGTTTTTGTGAAAGGGGATAATGGCGTCATCCACCTCCCGTTCACAAACCGGGCAGACGTAGCGATTGTCCAGATGGGGGTCCATGGTGGGCTCCTTGGGCATTTTTATCGTTCTATATTAACACAGGCCTCTATGAAAAACCGGCAGAATCCAAGAGATTTGGTTCCTGCCGGTTGAGTCAATATTCAAGTACTAGCCTTTGTTATAGTAAAAACGCTCATGAACGATTTGATCGTTTGTCCAGGTTTGAACAGAAACCTGCTCCATTTTGGCTCTAAAACCATTTTTAAAGCTTACATCCATCCAATTTTCGATCATGACAATGCCTGTTTCATCATTCCAGGCTAAATTCGTAACGCCGCCATCGTGAAAGGCTTCGATACTTTCTAAAAATGCAATTTCACGTTCGCGGTTCGCGCTTTTGCCCTGGGTGGGCTCCTCAGCGTTTTCCTGCATGACGACATCTTCTGCGTAGTATTTATCAAAGGCTTCGAGCAGTTTTCCGCTAAAAATCATTTGGTAAAGATCGCTGGCTTTTTCTTTGATACTCATATTTTGGGTCTCCTTGTGATTAAAAACAGGCTTGGGTTCATGTTTTTCCATTCAGCGAAGCTCATCGGCAGCAAGAAAATATGAATACAGTGAATATTTTGCTGTCATGATTTATCTCTGAATAGTCATTATCATAACTGTTTTGATTATATAGTTCAATATCAAATAGTTTATTTTTAAATTAATTTTTTGAAGTCTTCAGCTTCCTGTGGATCTGCTCTGGGTTGAGACTGGAATTATGCTATGATGGCGCCATGCAAGACTGGGAATATGACGAAGATTGGGCTGAAGATGATGAGCCGGAACTGCTGCCTGATGAGCCTGCAGCAGTTGAATTGGCGCGTTTGCAGTTTGAAATTCCCCATTTTTCTCAAAGAACCCGAATCGATAGTTTTCTAACCCGCCATTTGCGCTATGCAACCCGCAATCGGATTCAAAAAGCGATTGCGGAAGGGCGAGTCACCGTCAACGGCAAAAATGTCAAAAATTCTTGCCCTTTGCATCGGGGCGATCTGGTTGAAATTACCCTGAAGCGACCTGCAGCTACAGATATGGTCGCTCAGGAAATTCCCTTGGACATTCTCTATGAGGATGAAGATTTGATTGTCTTGAATAAACCCCCCGGTATTGCTGTGCATCCGACCTATCAGCATTGGGATGGCACGCTGGCCAATGGATTACTCTGGCATTATCGACAGCAGGTAGGGGATATGAGCGCCCCCTTTAAGCCGGGCCTGATTCACCGTCTGGATAAAAACACTTCAGGTGTATTGGTGGTGGGCAAAACTTTATTGGCCAAACGCAAACTCAGCCGCCAGTTTGAGGAGCGTTTAACTGGCAAAATCTATTGGGCCTTGGTTTGGGGAGTACCCCGTCATCAGAAGGGGATTCTTGAAACCAATTTAGGGGTTAGTAAAAAAAATCGCATGCAAATTGATGTTTTCCCGCTGCATGGCCCCGATGGAAAACCTGCCAAAACGGGCTGGGAGGTATTGGAGAAAGCAGGGGGATTTTCACTCTTGCGCGTGGTTTTATTTACAGGTCGAACGCACCAGATCCGATCGCATCTGCGACATTTGGGACATCCGATCGTCGGAGACGCAACCTATGGGGGTCTTCATGGAGAAGGCTTTGACTATCCAGAGAAAGACACCTGGCTGCCTCAATTGCAGGCGATTATTTCGAGACAGGCTTTGCACGCGGGGCATCTTGAGGTCAATCATCCGGCCACGGGTCAACGCATGGCTTTTCAAGCTCCCTTGCCTGCAGATATTCTGGCTGCATTGGAGTGGCTGCGTCAATTCACCCAAGCTCAACCTGAATGACCAGACTGAATAGATTTGTAGCTGCTGATTTTCTAAGCTAAAATAAGACTCAGACTGAGAGAGAAAAGGCTAAACCTGATGTTACGTGCTGAAAACCATATTGATTTGGATGCCGTTCGCAAATGGACGCAGACCTGGGATGAAAGCCAGTATATAGAGTATTTTGAAAGCCAAATTGCAGACCGTCAGAAACGTCTGAAAGTTCGCTCCTCGATGGAGGAAAATATCGTCAAGATAAAAAAAATCTGTCGAGACCTGGGAGATGAACTTACGTTCTACTCCTATTTACAGCTTTTGAACAGAATCGTCTTCAATTGTTATTTTAAACGGGGCAATTCAGCCTTGCAGATTGCCAATTTTTATGAAGAGATCATTCTGCCTGCAGATCAGGAAACCCGCATGAAAATGTTTGCCTACGACGCTGGCAAACGTGAAGTGGGCGAGCTTCAAATCGAAATTCAGGATCAACAGGTCGGTCAATTGGGGGAACAGAGTGATATGTTCCACCTGGTCTATGATGCTTGTTTTCTGACAGAAGATGAGCTCTTTGATGAAGGGCAGTCTGTTTTGACAGAAAAACCCAACCATCCCTCGTTTTCAGTGACCTCAGTCGATGATGATTATCTGACCCTTAAAATTTGGAATCCAGAAGCTTTGGATTTACCTCTGCATCAGTTTATTGATCTGTTTCTCTACCACTGTTCAACCCGTTTGAATCTAAATTTCAAGCGCACGCTCTTTGATTTGCCCTTCGAGAAAAAAGGCAAAGCGATGAAACTGACCTTGCCCTTACAACCCAAGCCTTTGGATGCCTTGCCTTTGCTTTATTTCAATGCGGCGGCTCACCATTTGCCGCCACGAATTCGCTACCTGTCTTTTTATCATGCGGTATCGCACTTTTTTAAACGCGCAACGCATATCGTGATTCGTGAAAAAATGCAGAATATGTTTTCAACAGGCAATAGCCAGGATCCCCGTCAATTAAAAAAAATGTCGCGCTCGATCAATACCCTGAAAGAAACTTTCAGTGAGAAAGAATCGCTTGAACTGGTCTTGCGTGGGGCACTCAGCTTTGAAAAATTAGGCACCTGGCTCGAAGAAGATTTTCGCCGCAAAGAGTGGTTTGCTCAACCCCATGAGCGTTACCGGGATTTACCGCCTTTGATCGGTGTTTCTGAAAAAGAAATGCTGCGGGCTTTGGTGGAACGTATTTATGCCTTGAAATGTAGCATTGAAGATTTGCGTGATGAGCATGATAATTTTATTTGGTTGGGAAGTCTCGATGATGAGCTCTTGCGGCGTGAGCTTCCCTTGATTCGTTACCTGGCTGCTCAGGTGATTGAGCATTGGAGTGTTTCCGCTCTGGCAGAGGAATCTGATGCAATCCCAGAGGATGGGTTATGATGCTTAAGCTTTTAACCCGACTGGTAGGGGGGGCTTTGTGCTTGCTGTTGGCGGGAACTGAAGCTCAAGCCTTTGAAAAAGTCAAATTTATTAACTTCAGTGATATGCATCTTTCCCTCAAGGGCAAAAATGCAATGAAAATGGGATCCTCCAGTGAGGAAATTGTCAAAACCTGTGTTCAGGTGGCCAATCAGACCCCAGAGCTTGATTTTGTTTTGCTGACGGGCGATCTTCTTCAAGATGGCGAACCCTATAACCTGGATATGATTCGCTATTATCTTGATCAGTTAAAAGTGCCTTATTATGTCGTTCCAGGCAACCATGATATGAGTCCTGTGCATGCCCATGATGCCCAAGCCCCCATTTTTCCAGGTATTTCAAAAACTGTTTTTGTCTGGGCCTTTCAAGGCCATGGTTTTCAAGGCCCAGAATATCACTGGAGTGCCGATCCTGTTCCCGGCTTGCATTTGGTCGGAATTGACACCACCCTCCCCGGTACCTGGGGAGGGCAGGTGCCTGAAAAAGAAATGCGTTGGTTGGAACAGGATTTAAAAAAGAATCAGGGGAAATTGATTCTTCCCCTTTCGCACCATAATTTTATTGAGCAAACCCCCGATGATCATGACAAGACCCAGAACTTTGTCGTAGCAAATGCCAAGGCTGTACGTTCTGTTTTTGAAAAATACCGACCCCAGGTACAATTTGTGATTTCAGGGCACCATCATTTGGTTGGCTTGCGCCAACATCAGGGGATTGCCTATTTTTCAAACCCGAGCACCACGACTTGGCCCATGATGTATACCGAATATGAGTTAACGCCAAAGCAATTGCATTATGCTTCAAAATTTTTGCCTTTGGCTCCTGCCTTGCAGGAAGAGGCCCATCGCAATCTTTTGACTGATACTTGGTGGCGACCCAGTCAGGCTGCACCTGGCAAAGCGGGGGATGCCCTCTTAGAAGCGCAATTTTTGGGAGAAGCACATGAGCGTCAGGGAATACTTGCGCTTCAGCCTTGGAATCAAGCCCCTTGAGTGGGAATTTGTCGAGGGGAGAAGAGAAAATGGAAAATTCACAATTTGCCCATATCAAAGATCAAGCACTTATTCAGGCCTTGACTTCGCGAGAATGGGTGAAACAGGAGACCATCAGCAAAGTTCTGCTTGAGCAAAATGCTGGTTTTCAGTCTGCAACCTATGAATTGCAGGGACTTTTTTACGAATTGCACTTGCGGGAGCGCTGTTTGCGTGTGAAAGAGTCAGTTAGCCTGACGTCCTTGGGTGAGATTGAGCTGGCTCCCAATGAAAAAACACCTTTTCATGCGCAAGATTGGAAACCCTGGGGGGAAGGGGTTGTCCTGATTGACCCCGCCCAGCCCCACATCGTGGACTGGTTAAAAGAATCTGAATGGCCTTCCCGTGGTTTGGTCTTGAGTTCCAAACGCAGCTATATTTACAGTCCTGAACTGGTGCATCAGCCCTGGTTGGGGCTTGCTTCCTATAGTTTAGATCCCCGGAGTTCTGTGGCCGAGCAGCAAGCTTCTACAGGCCCTTATGATTTATATGTTTCAACCGGACAGGATCGGGTTTGTTTGGTCGATCGGGCAGCCGGCGAATTGAGCCTGATTTCCACTCAAAACCATACCTTGAGTGAAAAATATTCATTGCGGGATCCGGGTTCTCGCTTTAGTTTGAATCTGGTTTTTGATGAGAAAAAGCATCAAATCTATTTTACCGATCAGGAAGCACCCTATCTTTCGGTTTTGGATATTCAGGGGGGATCGCTGGAACAATATACCCTGGATCCTGAAATTCCAGGCAATTTGTGGTTAGATGCAAAGAATGAGCGCCTCTATCTGTTAATCAAATCGCCCCAGATTTTGATCCGCTGTTTAAAGCTCTCTACCCTGGAAACCTTGTATGAAGCCCCTTTGCCAGGGGAGCTGTGGAGCCGGGTCTCTCAGGCGCCAACAGATTTGCTTTTGCTCACGCCCCAGGCTTTGGTGGTGATGATGCGCCATGCCGAGACAGGCCGACCCTGGCTGATCTTTCTCAACCCCAACGATTTAAGTCAGATCTCTGAAATCCAATTGGAATCCCCCCTTCCCCCCACACTCCTGGCCTTGGCGGATCAGAATCCGCTGCGGAGACAAACGCGCAAATTGGCAGATCTGCTGGTGGATGGGGGTTATATTGAGGCTGAGAAGATCCTTGAACTTTTTCCATCTCAGCTTCCGCAGCCGGTAGATTCAGAGGAGACAGTCCTGGAGATTATCACACCTGAAAATCGCGTGGTTGAAGTTTTGGATGGCGAGGGAGAGCTGATCTCCCGATCGGTTGAAGATTTGCCTGCTCGGGTTGTTGCCACGCCATCTCCTGTTCTCGCCAAGATCCCCAGACTGCCAGCCTTGCTTTCTCTTTCTCCGATAGAATCGATGGCCCGTCAGGCAAAGCCCAGAAAAACCGACAATCTTCCTCTGCCAGAAGAAGTGGTGGGCATGATTCTTCAAATACTTAGTGCATCTTTCTTTGCGCAAACAGGTCTGGATTTGAGTCAAGATTCAGAGGCTTTAGAAAAATTACGTGATCAGGCTCATTATGTGCGCATTCGTCTTCAGGATTATGATGCCGCCCGTGTATTTTTGCCTGATCTGTATCAGGGAAAATCTTTGCAGACGGTTGTTTTGCGAGACTCCGTTTTGACCATGCAGGAATTGGTTCAGCACTCACTGCGCAAACCCTTTGAAACCCCCCCTACCCATTGTCCTGCTTGTCGCACCCCGCTCTTGGGAATTTGGGATTGTCCAAGTTGTGGCTTGGAGTTATTAAGCCCCGAGCGTGCAATGAAACGCAGCATGGGCTCTGTGCTTGCGCAAACTTGGTTGCCTCCGGGTTATTTTGTGATTCCCGATGTCAATGAGGGGCGTTTGCTGCTGATCAATACGCAGCGTTTCAATTATGTAACCTGGCAAATGAATTTTAAAGTTTTGCCTGGAACCAAACAGCCATGGGATATGCTTTGGCTCGAAAATTTCCATGTTTTGGTAACGGATCGCATGTCCAACCGGGTTTTTGAATGCGATGCCGGTGGGCGTGAGGTTTGGCATCTTGAAATTGAAAAACATCCAGAATTGCGCCTTTTGGAGCCTGTCAAAGCGACGCGCTATCAACGAGATGGGGGAACGCATCGCACCCTGATTGTCGATCGGGGCCATCACCGCATTCTGGAGGTCAGCCCGGATCAGAAAATTACCTGGGAATGGGGGCACAGAAGCCGCCGTGGCAGCTCAGATGTTTTACTGGATTTGCCCAGCGATGTGCAGTATACCCATGAACTCAGTTATCTGATTACGGATACAGGCAATGACAGGGTATTGGAGATTCGAGAAGGTCGGGTTTTCAGAAGGTTCGGAGATTACCTTGAATTGAAGCGCCCTGTGGCTGCACAGCGGTTGCTCAATGGAGAAACCTTGATTGCCGATGCCGGACATTATCGGCTTTTGATTGTAGGCTCCGATGGTTTACCCGAGCAGGAAGTGGTTTATTACCGACCCGGTTTAGACGAACGTTTTCGCATGGATGAACCCTTGCATATGGTGCGACGTGAAAATCAGAATGTGGTGTTGATTGATCGGAACCGGGTAATGGAGATCAATGTATTAGAGAAAAAGATTGTCTGGTTTAGCTTTTTACATGAATTGCATATGGAAATTCTGCCTGCAGAATTGCCTGAAGAATTTCCACATCGGATGGATACCAGCAAAGGTTTTGAACAATTCAAAGAACCCACACCGCCTTCGGTTATTACCCTGCAGGCCATGCTCAAGCAAATTCCTTTGTTTGCAGGGGCTCCCTGGCATTTTTTCGAGAAGCTTGAAAAAATTCTGCACCTGCATACCTACCGCAAAGGTGAAAGGGTGCTTGAAAAAGGAAAAATCGGCCGCTCGATGTTTTTTCTCTTGAGTGGGAGTATTGAAATTCTCAATGAAGGTGATGGCGAAGCGGGCATGATTCTGCATGCTGGGGATAGCTTTGGTTATATGGGGATTATTTTCTCTGAACCCAGAAAATCTACCTTGCGGGTCTGTGAAAACGCTTCGATTTATGAGCTTGAGAAACGCGAATTGGATCGCCTTTTGGAACACTACCCTGAGATTGATCAGCGCAGACAGGGAATTGCACAGGAACGCATGGTGGTCTCTAAACTCAAACAGACGCCTTCAAGTGCCGGAGCTGCTTTACGCCTGCAAAGTCTGATTGCCCAGCACAAAGCCCGGGCTCAGCAGCATCTGCACAGTTCAACACCCGCACGGGCTGTGCAAGTAAACTCAGCCACAAAGACACTCCAGCCCTTGCAATACAATGAGATTGAACGTCGCTTGCTGGCTCAAGGAGCCTCTGAAGGGCTGAATTGTCTTGAGCTGCATCTTTGTTTGAGTCGCAGTACACGCATGAAAGCTGCCCGTGTTTCCTTGATTGCACATGTGCTCGATAAATTGGGGACGCTGATCAAAACCTATCCCAGCCCTGAAGAAATTCTCGAAGAAAAGTTGGGAACAGATGTCGTCTTCACGCTTTTGACAGAACACCCTCCCGAACTCGTTATGGAAGATTTAAACGCGATTGTTGAAGTGGATGGGGTCACTGTATTGCCTATCCAAACCGAAAACTGATGTTTGAGCCCAGCCCTGTTCAATCTTCTGCGCTTCGTTTAGAAGTGGATGCGCTGGAGCAAAAAGCGGGTGGCAAAATGATCCTCTCTGGTGGCTTGAGTTTTCAACTACCTGCTGGTGCTTTTGTGGGGTTGCTGGGGCCTTCTGGTTCAGGCAAATCGACCCTGCTCAAGGCCTGTTGTGGGTTGCAACGACCCACTCGGGGAAAAGTACTTTTGAATGGGGAAGATTTTTACCGCAACCCAAAGCCTTGGCGAAAGCGGATTGGCTATGTTCCTCAGGATGATATTATTCACCAGGAACTGAGCGTTGAAAAAGCGATTCAGTATGCTGCCCGCTTGCGATTGCCGGCCGATATGACCGAGGAGCGGCGCAAAGCGCTTGTTACTCGGGTGATTGCTGAGGTTGGACTGCAAGAGCGTGCAAAACTAAGAATTCGTAAACTTTCAGGGGGCCAACGCAAACGGGCCAGTGTGGCCGTTGAACTTTTAAACCGGCCCGGCATTCTGTTTTTGGATGAACCGACCTCCGGCCAGGATCCCAAGCTCGAAGAAGATATGATGCGTTTGTTTAAAGGTTTATCTCGCGAGGGTTCTACCGTGATTGTCACCACCCATGCCATGGCCAGTATTGAACTTCTGGATTTGGTCGTGCTGCTTCAGGGAGGGTGGTTGGTGTATATGGGGCCTCCAGAGCATTTGCTTGATTTTTTTGAATCCAAATCCTACGAAGGTATCTTTCGGATTTTGGCCCAGGGCAATCCGGCCCAGTGGGCAACACGTTACCGCAGCAGTGCTTTTTCCCGTTATTTAAGAGGGTTTAAATGATGGCAACGAAAACAGAACGGTCTGGATGGATTGATTTCTATCAGGCAGGTGTGCTGTCTGAGCGGTATCTGGATGTTTTTCTCAGCGATTTTCCCAGTCTTTTTCTGCTGATTTTTCAACCGCTGGCTGTTGCGATCTGTGCGGGTCTGGTTTGGCGGGGGGGGCAGGGCACAGCAAACCTCTATTTTGTAATGGTTTTTTCTTCGGTCTTTTTTGGCTGTGTAAACGCCTGTCGGGAAATTGTCAAAGAGCGGATTATTTTTTCACGTGAGCGTTTGGTGGGCTTGCAGATTCCTGCGTATATTGCCTCTAAATTTTGGGTTTTGTCTATTTTTGCCTTGGGACAAAGCCTTTTGTTTTATCTGGGCCTGCGTTATTTCTTGGTTTTAGAAGGCAATCCACTGTTTGTTTTGCTGACCCTCTACTTTTCAATTGTGGCAGGAACAGCTCTGGGGCTTTGTATTTCTGCCTTTGTCAGTGCAGATGTTATGGCCATGACCTTGGTGCCTGTGGCCTTAATTCCACAATTGCTGTTTTCAAAAATTGTTATGCCGAATAAAAGCCTGACAGGTGCCGTGCTCTGGATGGAAAAACTGACTCTGGTAAAATGGAGCTATCTGAGCATTGAGGAACTGGTAAAACCAACTCCGGCCTGGAATCTTGTTTTGCAGGGTTGGGGCGTACTTTGGCTGATGAGTTTGGCATTTGTTCTGTTGAGTGCCTTGATCTTGAAATTGAAAGAAAGTTTTTAAATGCGAATTTTACTTGTCTTGGTTGCTTTCTTGGCTCTGGCAGGGGGCGCTGTGTATTTTTTCCAATCTTCTCCGGTGGCGAAGGCTCCCATGGGTGCAATTTTTAATGGGGATGCCCAAAAAATAATTCAAATGGGTCAAAAATTCATGGAAAGTATTCAATACAAGGATTTTAAGGCAGCAGCCCAAGACAGCTTGCCCGAGCAAAAAAAAGACTTAAATATCCCTGTGTTGATTGAACGACTTTTCCAGATCAAGCCTGAACTTTTGGATATCAACAATATTGCTGTTGTTTCGCATGATTTTGATTCTACAGGTGATCGGGCCCGTCTCAAAATGCAGGCCGATGTCAAAGTGTTGAATACCCAAGAATTGCGTAAACCTGAGATTATTCTGTATTTTAAAAAACTTCCTGATGGTAAGTGGTATATGGATTTCGCCTCCTCAATCAAATAGTCAGGTTTTAAAACGCAGAGCTGTTTGGTTGAAATCTTGAGGGGCCGTGGTTTAGAATAAACATATCGCCAAACAGGTGGGAGAGAAAAATGTCCCATTTTACTTCTGTTCAGACCCGGATTATGGATCTTGAATGTCTTGAGCTTTCTTTGAATCAATTGGATTATAAAGTGATTCACAAGGCAAGAATGCGGGGATGGCAAAACCAGCAAAAAGAAGTGAGCCTTGTGGCTCAATTTAAAAATTCCTGTCCCTATGATATTGGTTTTGTCAAAAATCAAAAGACCGGGGCTTACGCGATTGAAGCAGATTGGTGGGCGATCCACGAACATCTGGGCCTTGAAGAGGAATTTCTGGTACATCAGATCAGCCAGAGCTATGCTTACCATAAGGTTGTCAAAGAAGTGAAACAACGTGGTTTTGTCATTGCCCAGGAAAAAAAGGATGCCGATCAGAGCATTCGACTTCTGGTGCGTAAGTGGTAATGACCAGAGCAGCTCAATCTACTCTTTAACAGGCTATAATACGTTTCAATTCACCAAGATGAAAATGTGAGAGCTGTGTATTTGCATGACAAAAAAAACGATTTCTTCACAGGTATCTGCTGCTTCCCAGAGCATGGATCCCCTTCCTGAGAGTACTTCGCTCTTTGTTTTGTTTGATCAAAAATTAGAGAACTTACGGGGACGTACTGACGAGATTTTAAGCCAGGTTCATTTGGGGCGACTGGATACTCAAAATCAGGAAAATCGCTTGAATCAAACTTTGCAGAAACATACGCTTGAATTAAAAGAACTTGAATCTCAATTACAATATCTCTCCCATAAAACGGCCTTACAGCTTAAGGAAATTGAAAATGCCAATAGCCAGTTTAAACGGGATGTTGAAGCGCGGATGCAAGATATTCATTTCTCTACCCGTGAGGAGTTGAGCAGCTTGTCACGCCGTTTAGAAGTTCTTGAAAAATTAATTCTCTAAAAAATTTTTAAAAACTCTGCACGAATCCTAGTGACGTTCAAAACACTCTCCGTTATAATGAAATTGTTCTGAGGAACGCACTCGCGGGAGTAGTTCAGTGGTAGAACATTTCCTTGCCAAGGAAAGGGTCGAGAGTTCGAGTCTCTTCTCCCGCTCTTCTTAAAGCCGGTCAAATTTTGACCGGCTTTATGTTTTTCTGGATTATTTTAAGCAAACGGTATCCAAAGAATTTTTATGAGAGAGACGTCTTAGATGCGTTGGAAAGACAATGGCCGATTTAATGAGGTCTACGGTAAAACCCTCTTGGGGTCTCATCTGATCAATGGGACTGAATGCAGAGGGGAACTTTCGTTTGAGGTTCGAAATCCTGCCCATGCTGGGGATTGTGTCGGCAACTTTCCACAAGCCAGCTCTGAATTCATAGAACAGGCCTGCCGTGCAGCTCAAGGGGCAAGAGCCTCCTGGCAGGGTCTGAGCGAAGCAGAAAGGTCTCTTTCCTTTCGACATCTTGCAGATTTGCTTTCAGGTCAACAAAGATTTTTAGCCCAGTTACTGGCCCGTGAATTGGGACAAGCTTTTCCTGAATGTTTGAGTGAAGTTCAGACTTGGATTGATTGCGCGCAGCGCTGTGCCAGACAAGAGCGCACCTCCCTGCTTTTGCCAACTGAAGTTCGGGAGGCTTTACAGGGTGTCTCACTCTATCTTCAGGAATCAAGGGCGGGAATGGCTGTGATTCCCCATTTGATTTCAAATCTTTACTTGGGGCATCCTTGGGTTTGGCTGGCTCCCTCTGCGCTTTCTGCAACGGCCTATGTCTTGGGTCGCTTGTTTTGGCAGTCGGGTTTTCCGGCTGGGGTATGTAACCTTGTCTTGGGAGCCGATAAGGACTTCAGTGAGTATTTTCCACTGTATCAGCAGGGCCTGGTTCAGGCCTTTTATCTGCTCGGCAAAGCGGATACGCTTGCAAAATACTCTACACTTGCTTTACCAATACAGACTCTTGTTTTGCCAGAAAAGCCTTCTGTGCTGGTTCTTCGCGTTGAAACGCCCTTTCACAGGGCCCTTGAAACATCCTTTAAAGCCTGTTTTGAAAAAAACAACAATAGGTTTTTAAAGCTGCGGCGGATTTTTGTGCCCCAATCGATTGCTTTGGCTTTTAAGCAAGGGTTTTTAAAGGCTATCCAGTCCTTGAAAATAGGCGACCCGAGCCTAAATCATCAAGTTGATTTCGGTCCCCTGCGGATGGCTGACGATCTTGCACTGTATTTGAAACACCTTCAAGCGGGGAAAGCAGAGGGGGCTGAATTAATTTATGGCAAGGGACGGCTTTCCCGCGCCAGTAAACCTGAGCCCTTTATCGGCGATCCAGATGCTGGAAACTATGTTTGGCCCAGTCTTTGGGACAAGGTCAGTCCTGAAATGAAATTTGCCCAAGCTGATCTGAAGGGGCCCGCAGTGGCTTTGATTGAAATTGAAAATCACGAGCAGGCTTTGGATTATTTGCAGGGAAGCCCGTTTCAATTGATTTGATCTGCTTGTGTGAGAAACCCTGCAAGGGGGATACTGAGTGAAAATCTGCAATGGAGCATTCAATGTCGCAACTCTATCTTTGGCTCAAAGCTTTGCATTTGATCGCTGTCGTGGCGTGGTTTGCAGGCTTGTTTTATATTTTCAGACTCTATGTCTACCATATTGAAGCCAGTTCTGATGAGGTTAAAAAAACCTTGGAAGTAATGGAACGTAAACTGCTCAGAATCATTATGAATCCTGCCATGATCGCTGTACTTCTTTTGGGCTCAGGTCTGATCGCCGTGCGCTGGCCGGAGATTATGAAATCAGGCTGGTTTCATGCCAAGCTTTTATTTGTGACTCTGCTTTTTGGTTACCATCATTATGCAGGAGTGGTACGCAAACAATTGGCTGCAGGAACCTGTAAACTGACTTCTAAACAGGCCCGTTTGATCAATGAAATACCGACACTTTGTCTCTTTGTGATCATTATTCTGGTGGTGATTAAACCTTTTTAAGTCGTTCTTATCTGAAATTTGAGCAGGCAGTTCAGGAGGTTCCCTGGCGGTCTGCTCTTAATTTTTGTAAGTATTGACTTCGTTTACCCGGCTCCATGAGTGTATCGTAGGCTTCATTTAACATGCGTGCAATCGTCGCAAACCGATCGGGATGGTAAAACTTCATTTTGCTGCGATAGGCATCTTTGATTTCATCTGGCTTGCTTTCCAGGCTGATTCCCAGAAGCGTAAAATAATCCATTTGCGCCAAAAGTGTGGGATCAAAAAAACGAACCTGTGCGACAGATTGTTTCAGATTTTCATTGTCTTCACGGGCCTGATTCAGCTGCTCGCTCATAAAGATATTCTGGGTTTGTAGGGAGGCGATCATTTGATCTTTCTGAATCATTTGCAGTTTGAGTTTCTTAATCTCTTCCTGTTCCGCACTGCTGCCTCGGCTGGCTGGCGGTCTGATCAAATCGTAATCTTCATCTTGGCTGGGGGGGTGCATGGTTAAGGGGCGCTCATGTGTGAACTGCGCTTCTTTGGGGCGCCAGTTATGGCAGGCTTCACGCTGTATATGCATGCGGGAGACCGCTGAGGTGGTATTGTAGCGGTCTGGTTTGCGGTGACGGTTTTCTATTTCTTTGATTTCACAAATCACGAAAGCCTCGTCTTCCTCACCATAACGGGTATAAGCTGTGCCACCATAAGCACAGTTTCCGCATAGCCTTTCCATACTTGACTCCTGTTTATCCTGCTGATCCTATTCTATCAAAGGGCAAGCCTGCTTCAGGTTATAATGCCCAAGGAGTTTGAGTAAATGCGTTCACGACTGACCAAAACACGCCTATTTGTTTCTCTCGCCCTATTTTTAGGGCTGATTTGTTTTGGCACTTTGGGCTATATCCTGCTCACAGGCAGCGATCTGTTTGAAGCCTTGTATATGACGATTATTTCCATTACCACCACGGGATATGGCGAAACGATTGATATTCTTCACAATAAGCCAGCCCGTGTCTTTACTATGTTTTTGCTGCTCTGTGGCATGGGAATTACGGTATACTTCGCTTCATACCTTACAGCTTTTTTAGTTGAAGGGGAATTAAAAAACTTTTTATCCCATCGGCGTATGTTTCGCGAAATTGAAAAATTGAATTCTCACTTAATTATTGCAGGGGGTGGCCAAACTGCTTTTTATGCCGTTGAAGAACTTCTTACGGCGAGAAGGCCCTTTGTCGTGATTGAAAAAGATCCTGCTGCCTTTGAATATATGCGAGAGCATTTTCATAACTATAATCTGCTGGGCTTGATTGGCGATGCCACAGACGATGAAATATTAAAACAAGCAGGCATTGAACAGGCTGTGGGCTTAATTACGACCCTGCCTGAGGATCGTGACAATCTCTTTGTGACGATTACAGCCCGGGGCTTAAATCCAGGCATTCGTATCATCGCTAAAATCGTACATCAAAGTTCTGCTCGCAAAATGCGTATGGCAGGGGCCGATGAGGTCGTCTGTCCGGATTCAATTGGGGGCTTGCGCATGGTCAGTCAGATGATCCATCCCCATGTGGTGCAGTTTCTCGACACCATGATGCGCATCAAAAGTGAAAGTATCCGTATTGAAGAAATCAAGATTACAGGTCAGATCTGCAATGGCTGTTCCTTAAAAAATTTGCGCTTGCCTGAACAATTTGGCAATTTATTGGTTTTGGCGCTTCTGCCAGCTAATGACCACGAAGCCCCGCTTTATAATCCCGTGGCGGATACCTTGACCCATACGGGTGACACGCTGGTCGTGTTGGGAAATATTGATTGGATTGGAAAGGCCAGGAGCTATTTTGCGAGTTAGTTCTGTTCTGCAACTTCTCGTTCAGACAGCCTGTCTCTTTTCGCTATTTTCCTGTATGGGTCGGCCGGGGGGCATTCATTGGATTCTTCATTCCCGCTATTGGGATCCCCGCATCACACTGGTAGATATCAATCACGATGGCACCCAGGATCTGCTGCTTTCAGGTTATCAGAAACAGGAACGCAAAGATGAGCAGGACAAAGTGATTACTGACAGCGTCGTCGCCCTGGATGGACGCAATCACAAGATCATGTGGGGCTTTCAAACCGGAGGGAATGTTCAGGGCTATCCTACGGTTTATCAGAATACTGTCTATTTTGGCAGTACCGACCATAACCTCTATGCCTTGGATCTCGAAAACGGGCGTCTACTTTGGCAGTTTAGAACCGAAGGACCGATTCTCGGTACAGTTGCCGGTGGCTATGGCCGTGTCTATTTTGGTTGTCGGGATCGCAATCTCTATGCTTTAGATGCCAAAACAGGCATTTTGGATTGGAAATACCCCATTTCGCACCCAATTGACGGCTCTCCGGCTTTGGGCTATGGCAAAGTTTTTTTTGGTGGCTGGGATCAGATGGTACATGCTCTGGACAGTAAAACCGGAAAATTGATCTGGCGTTACCGTGGAGAAGGCTATTTTTCGCAATCTTCTCCTGTCTTGCATGCCGGCACCTTGTATATTGGCTCTTGGGATCGTCATCTCTATGCCTTAAAAGCTGAATCAGGTCGTTTGCGCTGGCGCTATGAAACGCGTGGCTATATTGAAGAATCCAGCCCGGTGGTGTATGGCGATAAGGTTTATGTCGGCAGCAATGATAAGAGCTTTTATGCTATTGATCGCAAAACAGGGCGTCTGCGCTGGAAATACAGGGCCAAAGACGCCATTTATTCAACACCCGCCATCTCTTCGCGTGCGGTTTATTTTTCGTCACGGGATGGGTATGTCTATTCTCTCAGTCACCGTGGGATTCCTCGCTGGAAGTTTCATGCAGGACATCCGATCCATGGTTCTCCGGCGATTGCGGGAAATCAACTCTATTTGGGGTCTGAGAACAATCAGTTTTTTGCTCTGAATGACGGAGGCATGGGCAGTATTTATTGGGGAATGTATGGCGGGGCCCCTGATCACCGCCATCTCTTGGCAGGGGCTGAAGAAACAGGGGATGAACTTTCACGCAGTGGCAAATGGTGGTTACCGGTATGGGAATGGTTACAGGATCAATTATAAAATTTTTATTTCAATCACCCAAATGGCTGCGTGCTTTTTTGGTGATTCATTGGGTGGCATTGATTGCCCTTGCCATTTTTGTAACGGCATTTTGTGTCAATGCCGCGTTTTTACCCTTGGAACGCCAATGGCCCCTTTCGCTCTGGGATTTGGTTCTGGCCGTTGCCGGGCTCAAACTCTTTTCTGTCTTTCTTTCCAGTTTGCACGAATTACGCATGCGTCAATTGGCTGGGGGCTTGCCGGGATTGGCTTTGACACATCTTCAATGGGCTTTGCGATTTACCCCAGGAAATCCTGAACTCTATTATGCCTGGGGACACTTGCTCTACCTCCAGGGGGATTTAAGTGGGGCACGGGAAAAATACAAGCAGGTCACACAAATTTTTCCTTTAGACAGTGCGGCAGAAGTCTATCTGGGTCGGCTTGAACTCTCTGTGGGACATTGGCAGGAGGCCCATGGGCATTTTGCACGGGCTTATCGTTTGGCCCGTGGCATTGCCTGGAATGATTTGCGTGAATGGATGCCCGAAGCTGTGAATGAAGCCGTTCCTCATCGCTTTCGCACCTCTTGGAGCAAACTCAATTTTGACCAGGAACAATTGGATTTTTTAATTCAAGGGCATTATTTATCCGGGCATTTTAAGCTGATTCTACAAAATTACCAAGATCTTCTGCGTGACTTGGCCAGCCAGAATAAGACAGCCTATCCGATTGTTTTATCTGCAGAGCAACATGCCAAGGTTTTGCCCGTATTGGGGCGCAATATTCATATTTCACCTGTGCCTGAATTTCCTTCAGAGCTTGTTCGAATTGAAGATACAGAGCGTTTAGAGGCGAGCTTTCAAAAAGATGGAATTTTGGTTTTGGATTCACTTCTTGCGCCTGATGCCTGTGAAGCACTCCTGCATTTTTGCCAAAAATCGACGATCTGGCATGATGATCATAAATCAGGGGGGTATTTGGGCAGTTATATGGACGATGGCTTTAACTGCCCTTTGCTCTATCAGGTTGCGCGTGAGCTCAAAGAGAAATTACCTGGCATTTTAGGTGCCTGGTCGCTCTTGCAAATGTGGGGTTATAACCATGACAGTCAATGTGAGGGGATCGGTCTGCACGCTGACGCTGCGCATGTGAATATCAATCTCTGGCTGACCCCAGAGAGCGCCAATCAGGATCCTGAACATGGTGGGCTTTTGGTCTTTCCTTTGGAAGCGCCACAGGATTGGTCGTTTCAGACTCTCAATACTGAAACTGAGCGCATGCAGGCCTTGATCCAAGCAGAGCAGATCTCTCCTGTTAAAATTGCCTACCGCCAGAACCGGGCTGTGATTTTTCGCTCGCGGTTTTTTCATGCCACTGATCAGGTGAATTTTAAACCGGGTTATTTGAACCGCCGTATCAATATCACTTTTTTGTATGGGCGCTATCAGCCAGATTTGAAGCCTTGAGATTTTTGTTCAGAATGTGGATACACCCTGTTAAGGGAGCTCTCTCAGCTTTAAGCTCAGTATTTTTTTAGATAAGAATCTAAAAAAGATAAGCTCAGCGACCAGGCTTGTCTTGCTGCGTTAAAATCATAGTTGCTGCGTGCATCGCAGGCAAAGCCATGATCCACATTTGCAAATTCAACCGTGACGAAGTCCTTTTTCAATTCACGGAGTTTTTGGGTGAGTTTTTGATGGCTTTCGGGTTGAATCCAGGGATCTTGTCCTGCCCAGAAAAAGAGTTGAGGGGCATGGAGATATTCACAGAGTTCCAGATGATTTTCAGCAATGCCTGCCCCATAAAATGAAACTGCTGCTTTGAGCGGAATCCAGGCATTTGCAAGAAAACTGAGTCTCCCTCCCAGGCAAAAACCCATGCTGCCAATTCGATCGCCAGCGACATGGGGATGGTGTTGTAACCATTCATAGCAGGCCTTAATATCTGCTTTGAGGCCCTCAGGGGTAAGGGCTGCTGCTTGGGTTCTGCCAGGCTGAAGATCCTCATAACCACTTTCGAAACCCGGGCTGCTGCGATGAAAAATATCTGGAGCCACGACCATATAGCCTTCTGCTGCAAGCCGATCGGCCACTTGCCGGATATGCTCATTGACGCCAAAAATTTCCTGAAAAAGTAATAGTGCAGGGTAAAGCCCTTCTTGTTCGGGGCTGGCTACATATGCCACCATTTCGGTCTCGTCTGAAATAGCAATTGTTTCATGAAATGTGCGAATTTCTGCCATGAAGTCTCCCGTGTTTTGAGAAAATTTGTGCTGAGAATTATAACAGAACTGTCTTGAGAGCGATATCTCTCAAATTTCACTGAAGATGAGGGCGTTGGGGGGATTGATTTAAAATTTTTATTATGTTATGGTTAAGTATAGGTTAAATCAGTTTGGGCAATTTTAAGGAGTTTTTGTATGGTTTCGATCAGTTCTTTAAGCAGTCAAATTATTCGCAATTATGATACCAACAATGATGGCGTGATTTCTCTGCGCGGTCAGCGCCCTGAAACGGAGCGCTTTGTACGTGATTTTATTCCCGGTCAGAATTATGACACCATCACCTTGACCCGTTATGATCACGATAAGCTTTTTGCGAAGGCCGATATTGATGGCGATGGACAAGTCACCCGTGATGAATTAACAGGTGTATTAAAATTATTTGATACCAACAATGATGGTGAGCTGAAGAACAGCGGCCCTTTCTGGAATCGCAAAGGTGAATTGCGCAATTATGAAAAAGCCTATGGCGAGCATGGCGTGATTGTCGATCAGCATCTGATCCATCATCCCCAGCCTCCCATGCCTCCTGTTCCCCATTACCCCAGAGCGGTAGCGGGTTCCAGTGTCGGCATTCGTATCGCTTAAATTTACCCTTTTTAAGCCCCTGGAAGCGAGCTTCCAGGGGCTTTTTCATGGGCTCTGAAAACTATGCCAGGCACTGAGCATTCTCGAAAAAGTCGTTAAGAGACACATGGCGCTAAAGATCAAGGCCAGCAGTTTAAACTGTTCGGGAATGAGGAACAGGATACAAAAAAAGATCAGGGTTTCACTCCCCTCTGTCAAACCGCCAAGATAGTAAAAGGCCTTGGGGCCTCGTGCCTGGGTATGCAGATTGCGTTTTGCGGCCAGAATGGCATAGGCCAGGAAGGTGGTTGAGGTTCCCATAAAACTGAATAAAAGGAGACTGGCGTGCAGGGCCGAATCGGGTTGGGCCAATGCCATAGCAAAAACCAGCAGGGCATACACTAAAAAATCAGAAACAATATCTAGATAGCCACCAAAATCTGTAGGGCCCAGGCGTCTGGCCAAGGCACCATCGAGACCATCCAGCAAGCGGTTCAACAAAAAAAATCCCAGCCCCCAGCCAAATTGGCGCCAAGCCAAGGCCGAAGCTGCAGCCAGCCCCAGACAGAACCCGATCAAAGTCACGGCATTGGCATGGAGCCCCACTTTTTCAAGCTGTTCGGCAATGGCTTGCAAAGGGCGATCGATATGGGGACGAAGCCAGGCATCCAACATTTTCAGGCGGGTTGGGTCTGTTCGCACAAGCGATCAGAAATTTGAAGCGCCTTGAGAACTTCTTCATTGTCTGGTTCGAGTTGGTAGGCCAATAGAAAGGCATTGCGGGCATCTATAAACTTTTCCTGCTCAAGAAAGATCAAGCCAATGCCATTGTACAGCGCGATCGTTTGTGGGCCGATATTGAGGGCCCTTTCAAAAAGTTGCAGGGCCTGGCTGTATTCCTGAATACCGATTAAGAGATAGCCCAATTGAATGAGAGCTTCACTGTGCCGTGGATTTTTTTCAAGAATATCCATATACAAGGCACTGGCTTCACCAGTTTCTCCTTGTGAACTTTTTAGGCCTGCCAAGAGCATCAAGGTATCTGCGTGGTGCGGTTCCTTTAAGAGAATTTCACGCAGATAGGCCTCAGCTTGTTCGTTATGCCCTTCGTTCAATTCAATGCTGGCTAGATCCAAGCTGCTCAGTACAAAATCTGGGAATTTGGCGCGGACGGTTAAAAAATAGTTTTTGGCCAAAGCATAATCTCCCTGTTGCAAAGCAATCACTCCCAGATTGTGGAGTGAATCTGGATCCTTTGCATCCAGACTGAGGGCTTTTTCAAAATCGGCCTGGGCTTCGCGATGTCTGCCTTCTTCAAGCCAAATAATTCCTCGGTGTCTGAAGTCTGATGCCCCTGCCAGGTCTTTGGCGATCAGATCGTTATAGATCGCTTTGACTTTTTCAAGCGCGCCCGTTTTAAAATGAAAACGGGCAATATTTTGAAGTAAGGCGTGGGTGGGCTCTAAATTTTCTAAGAGCGCACGGGCTTTGTCTATTTGGTTCTCACGTAGGTAGAGATTGCCCAACTCTACCCGTGCAGCCTGACCCAGGGCATCGGTGGCATCAAAATTTTCTACAAGTTTTTCGAGCAGGGTCAGGGCCGCTGGGGTATTCTTTTCAAGCATCTCACAGCGCGCCAATTCCAGTTGAAAGGCGCCTGCCTGTTGGGGGGGCAGATGGCTATCGTCGAGATATTTACGGGCCTCATCAGGTTTTTGTCTGAACAAAGCCAGTCGGGCCAAGCCCAGGCGGATCTCTGGGTTTTCAGGGTTTTCACGCAGGGCGCGTCTGAAATAATGATCTGCATTTTCGAGATCCCCTTGCATCAGATAGGTATTGCCGATTCCTGCATAGGGCTTCCAGGTGGTGGCCGCTCTGTCTGAAACGAGCGAAGTAAAGGCTTCTAATCTCAATGCCATGGCTTTTTGAAAGGCTTCAATTGATTTTGTATATTCTCCTGCTTGACTCCAGGCAGTGCCAAAATTCACCCAATAATCGGGATTGCTTTGACAAATTTCAGGCGCATTTTGGAGGGTATCAAGTGCTTTTTCATTCTGATTCAATTGCAGATAAATAGACGCGATATAAGACCAACAGGCGCTCATATAGGTGGGAAGGTTTTCACGTTTTTTTGATTTCTCAACGGCGTCTAAAAAGGCTGAAAGTGCCGCTTCATTTTCTTCCTGGACGCGGTAGGTCAGGCCCAGATTAAAGGAATGGAAAGGGTTCTCTGGATCCTGACGAAGTGAGGTTTGAACCAATTCGAGGTTGCGCTGATATTTATCACGTTCCTGCATTAAACTGCCTGTATAGCCGTAGTGCAGAATCAAGACATCGGGTGTGGCGAGCCTTTCAAAAGGATAACCTGGGGTACGCGGCTCCAATTGTTCATGAATAAACCCGGTATAGTGCAGTTCAGAATGTCTGGGAAACAGGCGCAGCATATAATGCTCAACCGTATCGATTTCATTTCCCTCTTTGCTGAAATTTCTGATTTTGAGTTGATACCCAGTTAGTTGGGACTGGGGTGTTTTGATCAGTTCATGAATATTGTGGAGAGTTTCAGGTGCAATGACCTCATCCGCATCCAGGATTAAGATCCAGTCGCCGCTGGCATGTTGAATGGCCTGATTACGCGCTTCTGAAAAACTACCTGTCCATTTAAAATGAAAAACCTGGGCCCCCATCTCTTCAGCAATTTTCACCGTTTGATCCGTAGAACCTGTATCGACAATGATCATCTCATCGACTATTTCTCGAACACTTTCCAGGCAGTTGCGTAAAAAGCGCTCTTCATTTTTGACGATCATACAGAGCGATAAGCTCTGCTTGTGTTTGGCTTGAGGGGCACTTTCCAAGAGTTTTTCCCATTCTGCAAACTCAGCTGGGATTTCGCTTGGCTCAAGTGATTGAGAAAAAGCTTTGAGACTTTCACGCGCACCTTGGTGCTCTGGATTCAGTTGCAAAGCCTGTTGAAAGGATTTTTGCGCAAGCGAAAGAGCGCCTGAATGATAAAGTGCGATGCCAGCAACAGAATACAAATTTGCATTGTTGGGGCTTTGTTTGAGAGCCGTCTGAAAGTGATTTAAGGCTTCTGAATAGTGTTTCAATTGCAATTGCAGGGTGCCGATATCCAGATGCAGAACCGGATTCCCGCTGTCTTCAAGCAACACTTCTTCTAAGAGTTCGAGGGCTTCCTGTGCATAGCCCGCATGAAGTTTTTCTAAGGCCTGTAGGGTTTTGGCCTGCAAACGGTTTTGTTCCTGACGAAAGATAGGCTTCTCATTCAGATTCTTGATGCGATTGAGCGCTATCTCCAGTGTCTGTTCCCAACTGAAATTTTGGTGTACATATTGGCTGGCTTTCGAGCCCATTGCTTGAAATTTTGAGGGGTTCTCAAAGAGATGCCGCATATGGTAACGGATTTCAGCCAGGTTGTTTTCATGCCAGGAGGGGTAATGGAGAGTAGGAATTCCCCCGATTTGTTTTTCTGTCGATTTGACGGGGCGGCTTTTGAGCCAAATATTCAAGTCACTTTCTTCTATGCCCAAACGATGCTCGGTTTGGGTCAGAATCACTGGCAAACCACAGGCCATGGCTTCAAAAATTGAAAACCCAAAGGCTTCAGCGCGAAAAGGTGAAACCAAGGCTTGGCAAGCTGTATAGAGAGAGGCCTCTTCCTGAGCGTTCATTTGATGTTCAAGCAAAACGATGCTGGGATTATCTGGGTTGGCTTGAAAATTTTGAATCATTTGCAAAATGCCCTTTTGCTCTGTGGAGTGGGTTGCACCTTGCACTTTGATGATCAGACTGACCTCTTCATCAGGGAGAAACTCATTTACGAAGGCCTGAAGCAAGAGATCCAGACCTGAATACCATAGCAATTCTCCTGAAAATAAGAAGCAGAATTTTTTTCGACCGGGTATCCGCATGGGGGGCGCGGAGGGGTTGAATAGTTTAGCATCAACGCCTATCGGCACAAGCGCCAGGCGATCAGGATGAATGCCCTCTTTTTGGTAAAGTTCATAGTTTTCACGGGTATGTACCCAAACCTCGTCACTTGAATAGAGCAGCAATTGATGCCAATCGATAGGGCTTGAACCATATTCCCAAGGCAGGCAATGGATCCATTTTGCTGAAGTGGTTTCTAATTCTGGCGGCAGGCCTTGGTGGATCAACTCAAATTGCAAATGGCTAGGCTTGCGCGAGATTTTTGCTTCCAGTTCTGCTGGCAAGCTCAGAGCATGGGAACTGTTCAGGTCTTCGGCAGCAAGACAGAGATCGTAGTGTCCGTTTTGAATGAGTCTGGAAGACAATTCTCGGTTAAAGCGAGCGAAGGGAGTCGTTTGATACAGCGGACCCGTCAGGCGAATACCGGGTTTGTGTTTTATTTTTCCTATTTTTAAGGCCATTGTGCTTTTCTCCTGTAGGGTGCGAACCCAGAGCTATTCCTGTGGGTGGGAAGTTTGTCTATATACTATTCTATCGGTCTTGTTCCTTTTCGGATTAAGTTTCTTTGATTTGCAATTTTTTTTTATTTTTGGGTATATAGTATATGTGAGAATTATCTAAGAGTTTATATGCGAGAGGTTTTTATATGCTAACGCCTTCATTTCAGCCTGGTCCTGGTCCGGTCACACCCTTACGTCCAGCAGCAACCCCCCCCGTTCAACCTCAAGCACCTGCTGCACCCACTCCTCCTCAGGCGCCTGCAACTGAGGCTTCCCCCGCAGCCCCCAGCTCTCCAGGTTCTGTGAATATCAAAAATGGAATTACCCAAGATTCAGGTTTTAATCCTGTGGCAGGTGGGATTTTTGAAAAGAAATTAAACCGAATGGCTGAAAAGCTCAATCAGAATTCTGCCAAACCCGATTCAGAATTCCTCGCTTCCTTCAAACAATTGGCAGCAGCCATACAAGAACTAAATCCTCCTCCCGATTCTCAACTGGCGCGAATTGTGAACCAATTCAAAGCTGTACTGGATAAAACCGCTGAAAAACTGGGTTTAAATAAATCTTCTGAAGAGACAGGCTCTGCCGAAGCACCCGCTACCCCGGCCGCTCCTTCTGAAGCAGCAGTTGCGCCTGCAGAGCCAGCTGAGTCGGCATCTCCCGAAGCCCCTGCTGAGCCAAATCAAACTGAGGCGCCTGCAGAGCCAGCTGAATCGGCATCTTCTGAAGCCCCTGCTGAGCCTACCGAAACTGAGGCGGCTGAAGCCCCTGCCGAGTCGGCATCTTCTGAAGCTTCTGCTGAGCCAAATCAAACTGAGGCTGCCGAAGCGCCGTCTGAACCATCAGAAGGCTCAGACGCTCCTGCCACTGCTCCATCCACCGCAGGGGACGAAGCTCTGAATAATCCAATTACCAATTCCCCACATCAAGATTTGAAAGAGTCCATTGATAAGTTATTGGATATGTTGAAACAAAAACGTTTGAAACAGGATTTGGGGCAGTTTTCTGAAACCAAGCTTCAAGAACGCATGCGAGAAATGATGCTAAATGTTTCAGAGTTTATGAAAACACAAAAATAAACTCTCAACAAACCAAAAGTACCGCTCTGCGGTGCTTTTTTTATGAAGAGGCTTCGCTTTTGCTTAGGCGTATTGGGTTTTATTGCTCACATGGCTGACATAGTTTTGAGCAATGGCCAGGCTTTTACTGGTTTGTGGGTCGTGGCCCAAATTATAAGAGGCAACAGTGCGATCCCAATCTCCCAAGCCCAATCCAAGATCTCCTTTGATTTTCTGACGCTGACGCGCCAGAAAACTTAAGCCATAATCAATATTGAATTCAAGATCATATTTTGCCCGTGGAAAAACCCGCGCTGAACCGTGGGCTTTGTCATTGATCTGCATGACGCCCCAATCCGTGGATTTCAATTCACCATCGCGAATATTTTTACCTTGGATCACAGTGCCTTTCTCAAGATTGCTCCACATTTTCCAGCCACTTTCATTGCCGGCTATTCCCAAAGCCACTTTTTCAGGAATACCATGTTCCCGCGCTTTGACCCGGATCACAGCTTTGATGACCTCTGTTTGAAACTGGCTGAGGGAGCCCGTTTGAACAACGCCATATTTTTGACCCAGGTATTGGAGTTGCTGTGTGGGAGAGGAAAAACTGACAGGTGGAACGGAGATGGGCGTTGCTGAGCGTTGCATCAGCAAACTGGGGTGCATCAATTGGAATTGGTCTCTGCTACCCGTCCCTGTATTTTGAGATTGAACAGAGGCAGAGACACCCAGCATCCGGCTAACGGATTGCGTTTGAATCATTGCGAGACCCGGTTGGGGAATCTGAAGCGGTCTTAACATGGTGCCTGCCAAAGATAGTCTTGACTTTATTATATGGTCTTAAGGGGGTTAAATTGCCTGTTGGGTTTGGAATTTGCATGGATTTTTACGAAAATTTAATCCTTTGCTGAGATTTTTCGACCTGAATTTAGCGAATCTGGATAAAAAAAAGCCTGTCCAATAAGGACAGGCCAAGGTTATCCAGATGTTTGGCAGAAAAGACTGCCAAATTTTTGCTTAAAACTGATTAAATCCGCTGGTATTTTAGGGGCATCAATGCAACAGGTTTGGAGAGGTTTGCATTGAAGGGGCGGATAATGCCTTTCATTCTGATACGACTCCGGGTTTCAATTCCAGGAAGCGTTTCCAGTACGCGACTCTCTTGTGAAACGAGAGTCAGTTCTTCGCCTTCTGCCAACATCAGGGAGGCTCCTTGATGATCTGAGGTATAAATACCTTCTAATTCGACCTGTTTACCAATCAAAGTGAGAAATCGAGAAGGTTGACCCGCCAAGGTAAAGCCAGGATTTCGAGACAAGGCTGAATTGGATTCAACATAACTCAAACGTTGATCTGCTTTTAATTTTTCCAATAAGGAAAGGGGAGCAGATGGCGGGACGAGCACCACGTAAACATTAATCGCGTCAAGGTTTTGCTTCAGGCTTAAATTATATTCAGAAAGTAAAAGGGATTTTTCATTGCGGCTGATTTCGGGTTTGAATTTGAGCAATAAACTAACACTGGCGACAGGCTGTACCATACGAATCGGTTGAGCCGGAATTCTGACCGCTGTCGGCTGAAGTGACTGGCCACAGGCACTCAGAGTCAGGGTTGCCAGGAAGAGGGGAAGAGTTGATTTTAAGACCGAAAACATTGCAGAGAGACCTAAACTTTCTTAACCTAATCTTTAACCATAATTAACTTGTAATTCATTCTATTCCAAATATGCTGATTGTGTCAATTAAATCGAAAAAAAATTCCAAAATAAATATATTATATAGTTTAGGTAATATATATAAAATTGACACAGAAGCATGGTCTGTGCTAGTTTTCATCAGATTTTCAAAGGTTTAAACTCTTATGCAAAAGCCCATTTATCTTGATTACTGCGCAACAACTCCCCTGGATCCGAGAATTTTACCAGAGATGCTTCCCTGGTTTTCTGAGCAGTTTGGCAATCCTGCCAATTTAACCCACGCCTATGGTCGCGAAGCCTTGCTTGCTGTTCATCGGGCCAGAGAACGTATTGCTGCCCTGATCGGTGCAAAGGCCACCGAGATATTTTTTACCAGTGGTGCTTCAGAAAGCAATAATCTGGTTTTTAAGGGCTTGGCCCATCTTGCGCCAGAGAAAAACCAAGTGATGACGGTTGCCACTGAACACAAGTCTGTTTTGTGCTCGGCCCAAGCCATGGCCGAGAGGGGCTTTGACGTTGAAATCCTGCCTGTAGATTCGCAAGGCCGTGTGAATCTTGAGCGCTTAAGCGCTCAAATTTCTGAGAAGACTGCACTTGTCTCGGTGATGGCTGTCAATAATGAAGTGGGTACGCTCCAGCCGATTGAAGAAATTGGCAAAATCTGCACTGAAAGGCAAGTGCTTTTTCATTGTGATGCTGTGCAAGCAGGGGGCAAATTGCCCATCAATGTTGATGACCTGAAGATTGATCTGCTCTCGCTCAGTGCCCATAAGATGTATGGCCCCAAAGGGGTGGGTTGTTTGTATCTGCGTCAAAAATCACCTGCGATTCCTTTAAGAGCTTGCATTGAAGGCGGTGGACAGGAGTTTGGCCTGAGAGCAGGAACTTTGAATGTGCCTGCAATTGTCGGCTTTGGTCTGGCTGCAGAATGGGCGAGATCTGAGCAGACAGAAGAACTCGCTCGCTTAAAACTTCTTCGGCAGCGCCTTTGGGAGGGGATTCAAGCAGGGGTTTCCGAGGTAAAACTCAGCTGTGACTTGGATAAGAGTTCTCCTGCTATCCTGCATCTCTGTTTTGGGGGGCTCAAAAAAGGCAAACTGGTGGGGCAATTAAAAGACTTGGCTGTCAGTACAGGATCTGCCTGTTCTTCTGGTTCTGGCAAGGCCTCGTATGTTTTGGATGCGATGGGGCTGCCTGAAAGCCAAATGGACAACCCGGTTCGTTTTTCTCTGGGCCGTTTTACCCAGGAAGAAGAAATTGAAATGGCGATTCAAGCCGTGATCCGAACCATTCAAACCCTGCGGGAAAACCCTTCCCGTATCCCCTTTTAGAGGTAAGTAGTATGCAAAATTTTTGGAACCAACGATTTTCTGAACCTGAATTTGTCTATGGCAGAGAACCCAATGCCTTTTTTAAAGAAATGCTAGAGGGCTTAACGCCCGGAAAGCTTCTCTTGCCTGCTGAAGGACAGGGGCGAAATGCTGTTTATGCTGCACAAAAGGGCTGGGCAGTCACTGCTTTTGATAACGCTGAAGTGGGGCGTGAAAGAGCGCTGGCTTGGGCAGCTGAAAATGAGGTATCCATTGAATACCTGCATGTGGGGTATGAAGATTCTGCCTTTGACGGCGAACAGTTTGATGCAATTGCTTTGATCTACGCCCATATGCCTGCAGCCTTAAGAACAGCCTTCCATCAAAAGCTTCAAGCTTGGTTAAAGCCTGGCGGACACTTGATTGTGGAGTGTTTTTCACCGCATCAGTTAAACTATCCTTCGGGTGGACCGAAGCAGGCTGAAATGCTGGTGCATGCCCATGAGCTGCGCGAAGATTTTAATTGTTTCAATTTCCTCAGTTTAGTTGAGGGGGAAATTGAACTGAAAGAAGGGGCTTACCACCAGGGGGCTGCACATGTGGTGCGTTGTCTGGCACGTAAGCCCTAAAAGCTTAAATTCCGAAGAAGAGAACGTTGACGCCTGCGCTGACCCCGTGTACCAATGAACTTCCGTTGGTGAAGCTGCTGCTCAAACGTAAATCATTGGGCAGAAAAAATCCACGGTAGCCAAGATAAATACTGGCAAGATCCAGAATGGGCAAATGCCAGGCTGCACCTGCGCCAAACTCAGGTAAAACCATGCCATTGGTCTGAATCGGTGTTCCACCACTGCCCTGATCCAGGCTGCCACTGAGCAAAGATGAGGCTGCTAAATAGCCATAGCCTGAAAAACCCAGCGGAAGCCCAATTTTTAAACGTGCGCCATAGTTCACGCCCATTAACTGGGAATTGGTGGGAGAGGCACTGAGTGATCCGGTTGATGTGAACATATGCCGGTAACCGAGGTAGGGTGTCACCGTGGCTGCGACTTTGCCAATGCCCAAATCGAGATTGACAAAATTGAAGTTATAGCCCAGATTCAGCTGCAAATCTGTTAAAGCATCCCATTTAATTTGAGAAAGGGCCTGGGAAAGTAAATCTGAGCCGGCAGCATTGCCTGAACCTGGGGAAAGAGGTGAAACAAAGGAGGAAAGATCGTTGGTAAAACCCAAGGAACCTGCGATATTCAAGTTAAAAGGCAAATCATAGTCGCCCCGGAAATCAAAATAAGGAGCCACCCTCTGGGTTTTATCTGAATAGGTAAACGTCAGCGCTTGGGCTTGAAGGCCAAAGGAGCTGGCCATGAGCAAGGCGAAACTCAAACCAATTATTTTGCTGCGTTTTTTCATGTGAGTGACTCCATCTTTGAAATTTTGTGAGGCCAGTATATCACAGCCTTAATCAGCTGTCTGCTCACGCGTAAACTTGTATCCCACCCCTCTGATGGCATGAAAATGGCGGGGGTGAGCGGGATCTGTTTCAAAAATTTTCCGCAGCCGCATGACAAAATTGTCAACGGTGCGTGGGCTGCTGCCATCGTGAATGTCCCAAACCTGCTCTAAAAGCTCGTCACGGGAAAGAACCAAACCTTCCTGTTCTGCAAAAACACGAATCAGTTTCAGTTCCAAAGGGGTTAGTTTGATCGCCTGGCCATTTTGAAGCACTTCAAATCTTTCAAAATCGATTTGCACATTTCCAAAGCTTAAGGTGGTCAATTTTTCTTGCTGCTGATGCCATTCCTGGCGGCGCAGCAAAACCTGAATCCGGGTTAAAAGCTCTTCAAGATTAAAGGGCTTGGTAAGATAGTCGTCAGCGCCCAGCCGCAATCCTTTGATCTTATCTGATTCAAAGTTTCGTGCCGTCAGAATTAATATGGGCGTATAGTTTTTCTGTTTGCGCAGGGCATGGCAGAGATCAAATCCACTGTAGTGGGGCAGCATGATGTCCAAAAGGATCAGATCATAGTTTAATTTTTCATCAAATAACCAAGTGCGCGCCTGTTTGCCATCACTTGCGTGGCTGACTTCGTAGCCCTCAAGTTCGAGATTAAACTTGAGGCCATTGGCAATATGGGCATCATCTTCAACCAAAAGCAGACGGGTCATGCTCACTCCTATCAAGCAGAATGAATTCAGATTAACAGAAACAGGTTCCTACAAAAAAGCAAAATGGCCCGGAATTTCCGGGCCATTTTGAAAATTTGACTATTTGATCAGGGTCTCAATCCGGGTTCTGACTTCGGCGGGAACCTGTTCCCAGGTTCCTTGATTTTCGTGGTGGGACTTGAGACGCACGAAGGGGGCTTCGCGATCCTTAAACCGTCCAGAAAAAGCATCGGCTGTCTCTTTCAGCAGACGCGCAGTTTCGGGCTCGCCTGTGGTGGCGACATTCGAAAGTGAGATCAAGAGCAGGGTTGCGCGGTTATCGTCCACCCCTGCCATGAATTCTTTGGTTGGGAAACCTGGCTGCGCCATGAGTTGAGCCACTTCAAGGTCAGAAACACCCATATTGGACATGATTCTTCCCAATTCTGGGGCCTGTCCGTTTTTAACAAGGGTTTGCGCCAATTCCAGCCGGTGTCCAATTTCAGTGGCTCCGACCCAGATTTGTTCACTCAATTGACTTACTGCTTCAGGATTGGTGATTTTGCCATAGCCAAAATAGGCTTTTTGCCCCAGGGTTTCGTTGAGTTTTTTCATGGCTTCAGCACGGGCCGTGGCGGGATCATTTGCAACAGGCTGCAAATTTTCGGCAGGGGTTGCTTCACTGGCCGCTGCTGCTTGTGCGGGAGTTGTTACTTCAGCAGGAGCAGCGCTTGGTGCCGCAACTGTTGCCGCATTGGGAGAGGCCGCTTGAGTGGGAACTGCTGTCTCACTCGGTTGAGAGGGGGCTGGCTTTTGCGCAGGAGCCGGCTCTTGTTTACTGTTGCTGCGGTTATAGAGATAATAACCGCCTGCCGCCACGCCAGCGACCACTGCACCGACTGCCAAGGCTGTCACGGCACCGGCCATTTTGGGGCCCCCCACCTTCGAAACGATCTTGGTCAAGGCGGGCCCAGTGGGAACGTGCAAGCCCACTTTGCCGACCACCGAATTGACGCTTTTGGCGACCACTTGAGCGGTGGCATAGCCCCCCAGGTTGGACAGGGGGGGAGCCAGACTTTTGGTGACGCCGATCAAAACGGCACCTGTTGCGACGGTACCAAAGGCGCCGCCGACCAAAGCGGCTTTGCCGACGCCTGAGCTTTTGTGTTCTGCGACGGGAGGATGACCAATCACGCCGGTCGGTGGAGCGACAGGTGCTTCTGTTACAGGCTCACAGATGGGTTGCTCTGCCACGGGCTCAACGACGGGAGGGGTGGGTTGAACCGGAGTCTCTGGGGCTGGCTCAGGCAATTCAGAGGGCGGTTTAAGCGTGACAGGTGTTTCTGCGCTGGGCGGTTCAGGCGGTGTTTCCTGAACGGGAGCGGGGGGGGCACTTGGAACGGCCACAACTGGTTCTTCCTGAACAGGTGCAGGCGTGTAATCAACGGGCGAAGGCAGTTCAGGTTTGGGGGCCGGAGGGGCCACCTCTACTTTTTCGGGGACTGTTAATACCTGTCCAGGGTAAATCAAATCTGGATTTTTGATCTTGTCTTGATTCAAGGCAAAGAGCAGGGGCCATTTTTTATTGTCTCCCAATTTAACGCCAGCAATATCCCAAAGGGTATCACCACGTTTGACAGTATAGGAGCCCATTTTGACCTGTTCACCTGTCGAAAGACTTTCTGCCTTTTGAATGGCAGGGGTTTCGATGACAGGTGCGCTGGTTTGCGTCCTGGGGGCCTCGTTAATCAGAGGCGCACTGGCAATCTGAGCGGGATTGGAATTGATATTCGGCATATGGACAGTCTCCCGGTTGTTAAATTCTCATCTTCCTTATAGTCAAAAAAACTTAAACATTGCTTATTATTTTTATTATTTGAATTTAATCTCTCAGATTCTTTGATTCAGATTCAAGCAAAAGAAGTCTATAATTGAGTTACTTCTATTCTAACAGCTGACATCCTTCCCGCTATAATTGACGGGGGTTCCTGATTCACTGAGCAAACTTACTAAAGTCTGTTTCCAGATTCAAGCAGCGGTTTGTCTCTCCTCAGGCGTTTCAACATCTCTAGGATGTCCGGTTCCTGTGTGCCCCACAGTACCGATTAAACCTAATCCTTTGCTGAGTATATTGCGTGCAGCATTGTGGTCACGGTCTAACTCTAAACTGCATGTATCACAGTGATGCACCCGTTCACTCAGGCTTTTGGCAACCCTCTCCCCACAGCTACTACAATCTTGGCTGGTATGATGAGGTGAGACAATGACAAAACCCTTGGAAAATACACGGCTAAAATACTCTAACCACCGCTTAATCTGATGCCAGCTTGCATCTGAGATAGCCTTTGCTAGATTGTGGTTTTTCAGCATGTTTTTCACCTGAAGGTTTTCAATAACCACCAAGTCATGAGACTGGTATAACGCCCTCGCAGCCTTGATTGCGAAGTCTTTACGTTGTCTTTGCACTTTCAGATGTTTTTTTGCCAAACGCTTGATTTGTTTCCTTCTATTAGAGGAGCCCTTCTGTTTGCGTGACAGCCTACGCTGTACCCGTTTCAGGGCTTTTTCCGCACGTTTCAGCGTTCTGGGATTTTCAAGGGTATTTCCATTACTGTCTGTCCAAAGATAGCTAATCCCCATATCCAAGCCTACAATTGAGCCTGTGCTGGTCAAATGCTCTTTGCGCTCAATGTCCAGACAGAATTGGGCATAGTACCCATCCGCACGGCGCACCAAACGTACCCGTTTAATCTTGTCTTGAAATTGATTCAGACATTGTTTTCCAATCAGTTTGAGCGTGCCAATACCGCACTTATCTGAAAAATGGATGCGTTTGCAGCCATCCACCAGTTTCCAACCGGATTGTTTGTATTCAACAGAACGGTTGTCCTTTTGAAATTTGGGATACCCTTTTTTACCGGGAATCTTTTTCTTACAGTTTTCAAAAAACTTAGAAATAGCACTCCAAGCCCTTTCTGTGGCTTGCTGTCGGGCTGTTGAGTTCAACTTATCTGAGAATTCAAACTCTTTAGGGAGTGAAGCAGCCAGTTTGTAGAGGTCATTCTTGCCTGAGCCTCGATTATCCATCCAATAACGTACAGCTTTGTTTCTAATAAACTGCACGACACGAATGGCTTCATCTATCGCTTGATACTGATGAGACTTGCCTTTGAGTTTAAATTCATACACTAACATAAGGGTATTATACTGCATATTACGCCAATCATTTGAGTATAAAAGTAAATATTATTGAAAGGTATTATGACCCAGCGTAGCTGGGTCTGCCTCATATACCCATGCGAGCAGAACTCCCCCACCTAACCTTGAACTGTTCGTGAACGCTACAGATCTGGACAGCTATAGATAAGGAAGGGGCTTTACGGCATGTCCGGTAAAAAGAAACTTCCGATTCAAGCGGATCAGCATCTGAGCTGTGGAATTGAAACAGAAGCATCTGCTTTGAGTCATGTGGGGTTTTTGAGCGAGGCCCCCGTTCGCGGAGCGAAAAAGTTTGAAGATCTGGCCATTCAACAGGATGCCTGGAGCAAAATTCAAACGCATTTTAAAACCATCTACTCAGGCAAAAAATCGGATCGACAGGCTGATATTGAGCATATGGCCCAGCGATTAGGGGTCGAAGCTTCTGAACTTCAGCCCTTGGTGAATCAGCTCTATGAAAATCAGCTGATTTCTCCCTTGATGATCGATCTTGGCGTGACAGAATTGTTTTTTCGCAGAGAGGGCTTTGCGAAGGCTAAGAATCACCTCAAGAGCTTGGACGCATTTTTGAAAAACCCAGATTCGCGCTTGACCCCGTTTGAGAGAAATAAAATTGCGAGTTCCGTTTTTCGGGATCTGGCGGTCCCCGCCATGATTGGTCAGGGGGGGAAAGGTTCCTGCGCCGCTGCTTCTTTACAGGTTTTGACCGCCAGTGCACATCCCAATCAATACCTCAAAATGGTATTGAATTTGGCGGAGGGCAAACCCGTTGCTTTGCCTGACGGCCAGACTTTGCAACCCAATGATGATTGGCGTGATGCCCAGAAAGAAGATCGACAATTGTCAGAAGCAGTGCTTCAGAACGCCTATATGGATCTCATGTTGGGAAAAGGCAAATACCATTCAAACTTGGATGAAGGCGCCAACCAAACGGCACCGAGTGCAGGTCAACAGCGCAAAGGGCTTGAAAAGCTGGCTGGCCCTGGGGTTGATTATGATGATACGGCGACAATCATGTGCTGGCCTTTGAGTACCCTGAGCGCCAGCAGCGGGATGGGGTATCTTGAAGATGAAATTGCACGCGGCCGACCGGTTCTGGTCAATGTTTGGGGACATGCCATGGCTGTCGTCGGTATTGATAAAACACAAAGAGACCCCAAAGTCTTGGTCTGTACTTATGGTGCTCAAATTGAAATGCCTTCAGAAGGACTTGAAAAATACCTGATGCATACCCTCACGATTGATGATCCTGGCCCAGACAATCTGCGCGTCCAACCTGGGCAGCGTGTTGTGATTGGCACGGATTTGGGGCGCTTGCCCCCCAAGTAAAACTTTGGCTTGTTCACAATCTAAAGATTAGAATAGCTTGGAAAGCCCTGTCTTTCGCCTTCAGTAATTGGCATTAGCCAGTTAAAAAGCCCTGTTGGAAAAAAGCTTTTTTCAATTGCTTCGCGATTTAAAGGTCCGAAATGTCCAGGATAAAAGGTTTGAATCTTCTGGTGTTTAAGCAATTGCCAGAGTTGCCATTGGGTTTGTGGGCGCGCTTCATGAAAAAAATGTAAACGGGGCTCTTCAGTTTGAAAAACACCCCCCCGGATCAAATCGCCGACAATCGCGCTGTGACTGTCGTTTAAAATCAGGGCCAGCGAACCTTGGGTGTGCCCAGGCAAAGGTATAATCTGTCCATTGATCCCATAGGGGGCAAGATCCACCGCTGATGAAATTTCGCGATCGGCCGTATAAGCAGGATAAGGGCTATCGACAAAGATTCCGAGCAAGCCGGCAATAAAACTGGTCGCGAGCAAAGGGCGTGACTTGCCTTGTTTCAGCATGCCATGATCTTGAGCGCCGACCCAAACGGGGACTCCCTGCTTTTTACCCAATTCCATTGCGCCGCCTGCATGATCCCCATGTCCATGGGTCAAAATAATGGCTTCGAGGCTTTTCAAGGGAGTGCCTTGCTTTTGCAGCCAAGCTTCAATTTCTTTTTCATGGCCGTGTGAACTGGTATCTATCAAAAACGATTTTTTGCCTTTGAGCAGGTAAACATTGGCAATCCCCGTATCCAGGCAATGAATTTCTGTGGCTTGGGCAACGAATGGAAACAGGCTTACAAGTGCCATCGCTAAAGACCATGGGTAGAATTTCATTTCAAACTTCACTCCTGGGGTGTCAAAAATTCGGCTGTCTTCGCTCATGATTTTGCTGGCATGGTTCAGGCAGAAGCGACTTCAGCAAAAAACGAAAGAAAGTCAAAGACGCTCTTTCGTTTGATGGTTGCAAGCAGCTTAGAGATACTGGCGCTGAATCAGTTCTAAACCGGTTTCAAAAATTTCGTTGAAGAGTTCGTTCTGGCCTTTTCCCGTTTTACGAGACAGCTCAAGCAGTTCTTTGCGCAGATCTTTGTTTAATTTTAAACTCGGTGATTTGAGAAATTTTCTTCTGCCTTTGCGGCCCGTACTTTCATCGAGTTGATCCTGTTCGTCCTGGCGAATGGCATCAAAAACCGTTGCCGCAAGACCCTGTTCAAGGCGTTCCAACAAGCGCAACTGAATACTCTCCTCATATTTGGCAAGGGCCAGCAATTGGGGGGTAGAATTGCTTAATTCCTGTTGAGTTAAGGTTTTGATACGTTCTCTGACTTCTTGGCTGAGTCGTTCCGCAATTGCGCGTAAATTGAAAAAAGTACGCCTGGAAATATCCAAGGTCTTAAAAATAACCGTTGTTTTATGGCGTTCCTGGCCATATTTGAGTGAGTCAAAATAGGCTTTGAAGGCTTCTGCTTTTTCAAGGATGCTTAAATCGGTGCGAAAAAGTTTTTCAGTGGTTTCAAGTTGTTGAAGCTGTTGGCAGTCTGCTTCATTCAAGATTCTAACCGGAATTTGGCCATAGGTCTGGGGATCTTTTTCAGCCAGTTTTTTAAAGGCCATAAAACGATGAAAGCCCGCAATTAGATGATGATCACTGTTAAGCGTAACTGGACTGACCAGACCTTTCTCCTGAATGCTTTCGATCAGATGCTCTAATTTTGCGCTATCTAGGGGTTTTTCTTCATGTATTAAAATTTCATCGAGCTTGAGTTCGTGTTTGTTTAAGGTGTCTATCATATTATTACCTGTCTACAATTTGGGCAAAGTCACAATCCAAACAGTTTGAGAGCAGTAACCGTCTTTCTGTGTTTTGAGCCTCTTGATCAGTTTAACCAATGCGCGATCCATTTTTCCAGCCTGAAGCATAAAAAACTTCCTTCCTCTGTATTTTTTGCTCGGGAATAGAGTAAAATTCGTCTTTATGCAATGGGATGTGATTATTATTGGCGCGGGTGCAGCAGGTCTGATGGCTGCGATCACGGCAGCACGTCGTGGCAGGCGTGTGCTTTTGCTTGAACACCAGGCCAAACCTGGACGTAAAATCCTGATTTCAGGGGGCGGGCGCTGCAATTTCACCAATCTGTATGCCAGCCCAGAAAATTATCTTTCCCAAAACCCTCATTTTTGTAAATCAGCCTTGGCGCGTTATACCCCTGGAGATTTTATCGCCTGGATTGAAGCGCACGGGATTCCCTACCACGAAAAAAAACTGGGTCAGTTGTTTTGTGACCGTTCCGCCTCAGATATCCTTGAGATGTTGCTTTCTGAAGCCGCTCAAGCAGGTGTAAAAATACACACCGGGGTTCGGGTTCACAGTTTGCGAAAAACTGAAGTTTTTGTACTTGAAACAGCGCATGAAACTTTGTTGGCAGACAAGGTGATCCTGGCAACGGGAGGGCTCTCGATCCCCAAAGTGGGAGCCAGTGATTTGGGCTATCGCCTGGCGAAGTTTTTTGGACATCGCATGGTCTCACCTGAACCAGGACTGGTTCCGCTGATATTTTCAGAAGCCCAAATGGCCTTTGCTGAACTGCGTGGCCTGGCGCTTGATACCCGCGTTACGCTCCCTGAGATCAATTTTCGGGAAAATGCACTGTTTACCCACCAGGGTCTAAGTGGCCCTGCGATTCTGCAAATTTCTTCCTATTGGAAAGCTGGCGAAGTGCTTGAAATTAATTTTTTGCCAGATCTGGATCTTGCACATCTCTTTGAGGCTTGGGTTCAAGAAAAACAGCCTGCCCAGGTGACCAGTCTTTTGGATGCTTATCTCCCCCGCCGCTTTGTGCGCTTTTGGTCTGAAAAATACTTTCCTGCCAAACCCGCTTTCCGTTTTGATCCTGCTGAAAAACAGGCCTTGTTTCAAGCTTTACAGGCCTGGCAGATGCTGCCTGCCAAAACAGCGGGCTATAGCAAAGCCGAAGTGACTACGGGTGGGCTCGACACCGCTCAAGTGTCGTCAAAGACCCTCGAGTCACGTTTGGTGCCTGGATTGTATTTCGTAGGTGAGCTTCTGGATGTGACTGGGTGGTTGGGGGGGTATAATTTTCAATGGGCTTGGGCTTCCGGACACGCGGCTGGCCAGGCGGTTTGATTCTTTTCAGAAGGCTGATGGCGGGGGAAGTGCATTTCATTTCAGGAGGTTGAATATCCCATGAGTCAAATTCAATTCAGAGAGCTGCGCGGGGGAGAAAAAGGGCTTGAGCTGCACGGCAGTCGTTATCAGGCACGGCTTGAGGCCCATCCCTTGGGAATTTGGCGCGTCCTGGTCTGGCACCGCCCTGAAGATCAGCACAAACCAAGTTGGATCGTCAGCCCCTTTGAATCCCAAAAAATTGAGTTTCAGCTTTCAGAGCAAGGGGCTCAAATTGACTCTGAGACGATCGGGACGATGGATCTCAAGCGTTCTCCCTTCGGCTGGAGCTGGTCTTTTTTAAGGGCCTTGGGCGTCAGCAGCGATTCTCCCTTTTTGCGCCAGGATGATTTGCCTCCTGCGGGAATGCGACACCCGGCCCTGGATCTGAGTGATGGTTTGCCGCGTGGTTCGGGTTTAACCCTGCATTTTGATCTTCAGGAAGCAGACGCCTTTTATGGATTGGGAGAACGCACAGGTTTTCTCAATAAACGGGGCCGACTCTGGAAGAATTGGACCACCGATGAGTTTTTTCACACCCCACAAGCTGATCCGCTTTACCAGTCGCATCCTTTTGTGATCGTTCGCAGAGGCAAGGAGTATCTGGGGGTTTTTCTGGATGAAAGCTGGTACAGCTCCTTTGACCTGGGTTATACGGATCAGGATACCTGGAGTATTTATACTGCAGGCCCCACCCTCGATCTCTATCTGATTCCAGGGCCCACACCCGAGGCGATTCTTGAACGATATTCAGCCTTGACGGGGCGGGCTCCACTTCCTCCTCTCTGGGCCTTGGGGGTTCATCAATGTCGCTGGTCTTACCCGGATCAGGAAAGTGTGCTGGCGGTGGCCGAAGCCTATCAGAGACACAACTTGCCTTTGGATGCCCTCTGGCTGGATATTGACCATATGCAGGGATACCGGGTTTTCAGTTTTTCAAGTCAACGCTTTCCTGAACCTTTGCAGATGACGCGACAGCTCGAAAAGATGGGCTATAAAACGGTTGTGATTGTGGATCCGGGGGTTAAACAGGAAAATAATTATGTGGTTTATGAGGCCGGACGTAAAATTCAGGCCTATATCCGCAATGAGCAGGATCAGGAATTGGTAGGAGAAGTTTGGCCCAAACCTGTGGTTTGGCCTGACTTTTCCCGTTCAGATGTGCGCAGTTGGTGGGGGAAGAATCAGGAGTTCTATCTTCAAGAAGGAATAGCGGGTCTCTGGATTGATATGAATGAGCCTTCCGCCTTCAATTGGAAAGGAAAAACCCTTCCCCTGAACGCACGACAGGGGAAATCGACACATGCTGAAATGCACAATTTGTATGGCTATCAGATGGCACAGGCCACAGCCGAGGGGCTTCTGGCCCTGCAACCTGAGAAAAGACCCTTTGTTCTAACCCGTTCAGGTGGGCCGGGTATTCAAAAATTTGCCTTTGTCTGGACAGGCGACAACAGCAGTTATTGGGAACATCTTGAAAATTCCCTGCCGATGTTGATGAATTTAGGTTTATCAGGGGTGCCTTTTGTGGGGGCAGATATTGGCGGATTTTCAGGAGACAGTGATGGTGAGCTTTTGACGCGTTGGACTTGGTTGGGAGCCCTCTATCCCTTTATGCGCAACCATGCAGGCAAAGGCAGCCGACGTCAGGAACCCTGGCAGTTTGGGGAGCCTTGGCTCAGTCATATTCGCAAAGCCCTGCAGTTTCGCTATCAAATCATGCCCTATTTATACAGCCAGGCGAAATTGAGTTCAGTTTCAGGGCAGCCGATACTTCGCCCTTTGCTCTTTGATTATCCTGAAGACTCTGAAACCTGGGCTTTGCATGACCAATGTCTTTTGGGGTCGGATCTGCTGGCTGCACCGGCTTTGCGTCCGGAGCAAACCAAGCGAGCGGTCTACCTGCCTGCCGGTCATTGGCAGGATTTTTGGACCACCAAGCGGTATTCGGGGGGCGAATGGATTTTGGTCGATACCCCCTTGGATCGTCTGCCTTTATTTCAAAAATCGGGTACTGCCTTGCCTTTGCTGCCCCCAGGTCAAAAATCTGCCCACGCACACTGGGATGAACTGTATTGGTCCGTTGCGCCTGAAGATACCTTTGCCGGACGGGTCTGGCAAGATGCTGGAGAGGGGTTTGAGCCTGGTTATTGGCGTGAGCTTTCAGGCTCTTGGGATGGGGACTGTTTGCAGATAATTCAGACCCCAGCCGTTTCCTGCAAAGTGGTTTTCCCGATTTTAAGCCAACCGCTCAGGGCCAATTTAAGCTTTGAATACGATGCCGGGCAACTCATTCTGCAGCTCAGTGATCGGGCAGAGGTCAATTGGTAAGAATGCGCAATCAGTCTCGACCCAGCCCTGAAGAATTACTGGCAGAATTAAATCGCCCTGCTGCGACTTCTTTTTGGAAATCGCCATCGTTTCGCTTGAGCAGTGTGGCGCTTGTGATGTTGCTTTTGATGACCTTTCTGCGCTCAAAGGGGCCTGAAACGCATTCGAAAACCGCAAAAAAAATTTCGGCTGAGCATGTTGTTTTGAACCATATAGAGGATTATTTCCTGCGGGCAGAATCTTTCAAGCAAGAAGGGCGACTCGAGGATGCTCTGATCGATTATTCCGAAATCCTCAAAAAAGATCCCCGTTCCTTAAAAGCTTTGACTTTACGTGCAGAAGCCTGGCACCTGATCGGCAAGCCTGAAAAAGCTGAAAGCGATTGGACAGCGTTTTTAAACCTTTCTCCCCAAAATTTGACAGCATTAAATCAGCGCGGCTTGAGTCGGCTGTTGCTGGGCAAATACGAAGCTGCTCGGCAGGATTTTGATCTTGCCTTGAAAAAAAATCCAGGTTTGGCTGCACTTTGGGCCAATCGCGGATTGAGCTGGCTTGAAGAAAAAAAATGGGACTTGGCTGAAAAAGATTTGTTGAAAGCGCTTTATCTTGAGCCTGATCTCGCCGAAGTTCACTTTTTTCTTGGGCGGCTGGCCCTTGCACAAAAAGAGAAAAACGGAGCACGTCGGGCCTTTGATCAGGCTTTGCGGCTCAATCCTCAATTGGCAGGGGCCTATTATCAACGGGGGCTTTTAAATCAAGGGGATAAACACTGTCAAGCTGCGCGGGAAGATTTAAAACAGGCGTGTAAATTGGGCCATTCAGTAGCTTGTAAGCCTGCTCCCTGCAAGGAAAACAGCTGATGGGAAGTGAGTGGTCAGATCCCCAGGTGCCAAGTTACCATGCCGCGGGCGAAAAATTGGCGCAGGATTTGAATATTTCACCTTTTTTGGCGCAGCTCTTGCTGAACAGAGGCTTGGCGACTGAGTCTGAAATCAAGGCTTTTATTCAGCCTGAGCCTTGCTTAGAGTGGGTGAATGCCCCTTTCCATGCGGCTTTGGTCGAGCTGTTTCAAGCTGTTTTAGCGCAAGAGCAGCTGGTGGTTATCCATGGGGATTATGACGCGGATGGCCTGACGGGCACAGCGATTCTGACGGAGTTTCTACGCGCTTGCGGATTTCAGGTCGAACCTTTTCTGCCGACCCGTTCGTTGGGCTATGGTCTCAATGCGCAAACGATTGAGCGTTTTATCGAATCGGGTGCCAAACTCTTGATCACAGTGGATTGTGGGGTCAGCAATCTGAATGAGATTGCACAGGCCAAAGCGGCGGGAATGCATACCCTGATTACAGATCACCATGGCTTGGGTGAAACCCTGCCCCCTGCAGATTTTATTCTGCATCCTCAGGTTTTGGGGTTTAAAGAATTGGAAAACCTTTCGGGTGTAGGCATGGCCTATTGGTTGATGCAAGCATTGCATCCCCATTTTCAATGCCCTTATCCCCCTGAACATTGGTTGGAACTGGCGGGGATTGGCACACTGGCCGATATGACTCCCCTGTTGGGATTTAACCGGAATTTGGTCAAGCAATCGCTGGCGTCGATTCGAAAAACCCGACGCCCCGGTCTTTTGGCGCTTTTGCAACGAAAAAATCTTCGCCCTCAGGATTTGGATGAAACCCAGTTGGCTTTTAAATTGATTCCAGTTTTAAATGCCGCAGGCAGATTGCAGAGCCCCATGCTTTCGCTGGATTTACTGCTGGCAGAAGATCAGGAAGAAGCCGATGCGCTTGCCGAAACTCTGGACCATATCAATGATGCCCGCAAAACCATGTGTCAGGAGCTTTTTGCTGAAATTCAAGCTGAAGTTTCAGAAAACTTGCCCTCAGGCCCTTTGATTTTGGCGCATGAGAACTGGCCCTTTGGGATTTTAGGCATTCTTTGTTCGCAATTGGTAGAAGCCTATGGCGTGCCCGTTTTTCTGATTTCGATTGAAAAAGGCATTGGCAAAGCCTCTGTGCGCGCCCCTGAAGGCTTTCATGTGCTGCAAGCACTGCAGACCTGCCCTGAACTCTTTCTGAAATTTGGAGGACATGCCCAAGCGGGAGGCTTTAGCCTTTTGCCTGAAAATATTTCCGCCCTGCGCGTACAGATGCAAACGCTTTATTTGGCTGCAGGTGCGCCGGTCTCTCAGCTTCAGGCTGAAATGGAGCTGAACCCACTTTTAATCAAACCAGGTCTTTGGCAGGACCTGACAAAATTGGCTCCCTTTGGGGCCGGAAATCCCATGCCCGCCTTTTTAAGTTTGAATGCAAGGCTGGAGCAAATCAAACCCGATAAAAATCGCAAACACCTCTTCGCTGAAATTGCGCCAGGTGTACGTATCAAAGCCTGGAATGCCTGGCAGGAGGATTTAGCCGGTTATCAGCATTTTGATCTGTATTATCAGCTTGAAGAAAATCTCTGGAATGGGCGTTCCCGCCTGGAGTTAAATGTTCAAAAAATCAGACCCCGCAAGTCTGTACCTGCGAATTTAACTGTTCCAGCGCAAAAACCTACGCAAAGGCTTTTAAGCGGACATGCCCTTCAAGCTTTTTCACTGACGCCGCCCGGTGCAGAATGGGCCTTGAATTTTGAACTGCCCCCCTTGGATGGCAAGTTGCCTGAGCTAATTTGGCATGATTGGCGAAATCTGAAAAAACAAAGTCAGGCTTTAAATAAACTTTTAGCTCACTCAGAGACGCTCGTGCTCTCATTGCCTCCAGATTTGCGGGACCAGGATATCTGCGCTGAAAAAACAAGCCCTGTCTGCAAAGCGCTCGTTTTGCGTTTTTGGCCTGAGAAACCTGCTGAATTGCGTGCACTCTTAATCATCACCGGGGCAAATGCGCTGTATTTACTCGGTCCTGAACAGGGGGTTCAGGCTCCTGATTTTAATCTTTTACTCAGCGCTCGGGAATTGCTTCGAGAGTGTCCGATTGAAAGGGTTGAAATGCGGCTGATGGAGGCCCTCAAAATCTCGTATTTCAGGGCGACTTTGATTATTTCCTGCTTGTGTGATCTTGGTATGATGGCATATGATAAGGAACGGGTTAAAATAGAAAAGCTCGCGCAATGCTTGAGTTTAAATACCAGTCCCCATTATCGGGCCTATTTATCTCGTTCAGAGCAATTGCTTGCTTGGAATCAAACTTGGTGCCAAAGACCACTGGCAGCGCTTCAGAAGCTGCTGCACACAGAAAAGGATGACTATGAATCTCATACCTGACAATGAGCTCGAAGAACTCTTAAAACCTCATATTCGCGATATCCCTGATTTCCCCAAGCCGGGCATTTTGTTTAAGGATATTACGACGCTCTTGCGGGAACCTGAGATGCTCCGCATCAGCCTTGAGCAAATGGCTCTACGTTTTCAGAATATGGATATCCAGCACGTTGTCGGGATTGAATCACGTGGCTTTATTTTGGGTACCCCTCTGGCCTATCTGCTAAAAGCAGGATTTGTGCCCGTTCGCAAAGCCGGTAAATTGCCTGGGGCCACCTATCGCAAAGAATATGCCTTGGAATATGGCAGCGATGTGCTTGAAATTCACCAGGATGCCATTCAACCGGGCGAAAAGGTTTTGCTCTGTGATGATCTGCTCGCGACGGGGGGCACCGCACGGGCGACCCTTGAAATGCTTGAGGAATTGGGCGCAAACGTTGTCGGTAGCGTTTTCGCGATCGAACTTTTATTTCTGAACGGTAGGGAGAAATTGTCCAATTGCAAGACAGTCAGTCTGATCAAGTACTGAAGAAAAAACTGCCTTTACCTGGAGAAATTCCAATCAGCTCCTATCCGCCTTATGTAGCCAGCTTGCTGGAGCATTTGGTGAAGAAAATGTCTTATGCTACGCCTGAGGATATCAATTTTGCCGAACGCGCTTTTTTTGCTGCCTATGAACTGCACAAAGAGCAAAAGCGCAAATCAGGTGAACCCTATATTATTCACCCCTATGAAGTCGCTTTGATTCTGACAGAGCTGAACGCCAGCGGAGAAATGCTGGCTGCCGGTTTTTTACACGATATTCTTGAAGACACCGATTTTACCCATGCAGAAATGAAAGAAGCTTTTGGTGAAACGGTTACCGCCCTGGTGGAAGGGGTTACCAAACTCAGCAAATTTTCTTTTTCTTCAAAAGAAGAACGCCAAGCTGAAAATTTCAGGCGCATGTTTATGGCCATGGCCCAGGATATCCGTGTGGTGATTATCAAATTGGCTGACCGCTTGCACAATATGCGCACCCTGGATCATATGTCAGAAGACAAGCAGCGAAAAATCGCCCAAGAAACGCTCGATATCTTTGCTCCTTTGGCCCACCGTTTGGGGATTGGGCGTTTGAAATGGGAATTGGAAGATCTCTGCTTAAGGTACCTTTATCCAGACTATTATTGGAGCATTGCCCAGTATATTGCCCAAAAACGCCAGGAGCGGGAAGAAGTCATGACGCGTACTTTAACCCAACTCAAGCAAGGGCTTGTCGAAGCGCATACCGATTTCTATATTGAGGGAGATCCTGTTCCCCCTGTTGTGGACGGGAGAAAGCGCACGAAAAAAGTTCAAATCTTTGGTCGACCTAAAAATTTTTATAGTATTTATAATAAAATATCTAAAAAACAAAAAGATTTCAAAGATATTTACGATTATTTTGGAATTCGGGTATTGGTAGAGAGTGAAGCGGATTGCTATGCGGTTTTGGGGCAGGTGCATGCACTTTGGAAACCCATTCCGGGCCGTTTCAAAGATTATATTGCCATGCCCAAACAAAATATGTACCAATCCCTGCACACCACCGTGATCAGCGAAACCGGTCACCCGTTGGAGGTACAGATTCGTACCTTCGATATGGATGGGGTTGCTGAGTTTGGGATTGCTGCGCATTGGAAATACAAGCAAGGCACTGCGAATTTACCCAAGCGCAATAAAAATGATCTTCAGCTCACCTGGTTACGCCAATTGTTGGATTGGCAGAATGACCTCAAAGATGCTGAAGAGTTTATGGCCAACGTCAAAGACGATCTCTTTGAAGAAGATATCTATATTTTTACCCCGCGCGGGGATGTTCATGTCTTGCCCAAAGGGTCAACACCGATTGATTTCGCTTATCGGATTCATACCCAGGTAGGGAATACCTGTGTGGGTTCGAAAATGAATGGTCGCATGATCAGCCTGTCGACTCCCCTTGAAAACGGGGCCCAGGTTGAAATTATGACCTCTAAAAATGGGCAACCCAGTCTGGATTGGATCAACTTCGTAGTTTCGAACCAGGCCAAAAATAATATTCGCAAGTGGTTTAAAAAAGAACGCCGCGAAGACAGTTTGAAACGTGGGAAAGAACTTTTGGAAGCGGAATTCGGCAAAGAAAATTTTGAGCACTATATCCGTTCCAAAACCTTTGAAGAAATGGCCCAGAAATTCAACCGCAACAGCGTTGAGGATTTAATTGCGACGGTCGGTTATGGTGAAATCACGCCCAAGCAATTGCTCAACCGGATTAAAACAGGCCCTTTGAATCCTGCGCTACTTGACGAGGCGATCATTGGCCAAACCGTTTCTCCTGAACGCAAACGCCGCGAAGCCAAAGGCAAAGGGATCATGATTGGCGGAGAGGCGGGGGTCTTGGTCTTTTTCCCGAATTGTTGCCTGCCTGTTCCTGGCGAGCCGATCGTGGGGGTCGTAACCCGCAATAAAGGGGTCGCCGTACATTCCAAAGAATGTCCGAACTTGGGGCAGGTCAATCCGCGCCGCTGTTTGCCCGCCAGTTGGGGCGAAGTTGAGAAAAGTTTTTATCCTGTTGAATTGCAAATTTATACGATTGACAGGCGGGGGCTGCTCAAAGATATTGTGGCGCGTATGTCGGATAATAAGATCAATATTTTAGCTGCCAATGTAATTACGCACCGCGATAAGACGGCAACGATTGATTTGGTGGTTGAAGTTGTGGATATCAAGCAATTACAGGCTATTATTCAAAAAATAAGGGCGATGAGTGATGTTTTGAATGTGGTTAGAATTGTCAAAACATCCAAGGCGATCAAACAGATGACATCCAAAAATGAACAGAAGAAAACCGGAAAATAACCAGCAAAGCGCGATTCTCTGACGTAAAGTGCTGCCCGGATAGTATACTAAGACCAGGAAACTCCCGGAGGACAGGTGCTGATGAGTCAGATTTCAAAAAATGAACGGCATGAGCTTGAGATTGAAGAAGTCGAAAAAGACAAATTGAGCAGCCGGGTTCGCAAGGTCCGCTCGCAGGGCAAACCCCTTGAGAATTTTGAACAGGTGGTTGAAAAAGCGCAGGAAATCGCGCGCAAAGTGAGCTATCTGGATGAAGATTTGCGCTTGGTTGAACAGGATCAGGCGCATGAAGTGGTTACCCTGCGCAGTGATGAGCCCCAAACGGCTCCGGGGGAATTGGAATATTACCAGGTTGAAGTCAGCAAAGATGGAGCAACCCAGTTGGAGCGTAAGCGCTATAAAAGTGAAGAAACCGAAACTGAAAATGTTGATTTCGTGATCTCAGAGAAGAATCTTGAGCGTTTGGGCAAAGATCTCAAGGGAAAATGAATCAAACCTTCCTGAAGCAGCACAGTTCAGGTTTTCAATTTAAGCTTCATCCTAAAAATACCGGCTATTCGATCAGTTTGGGGCCAGATACCGTTTATTCATTTGATCCCGAAGACCGTTTGATTTGGGTTTACCAATCTGGAACAGGTTATCAAAGGGGCTTAAGCGGCGCTGTTTTGGCAAAGACCCGCAATAGTCAGGGGAAAAAACGCTGGCTGCTGAATCTTGAAGAGCAGGCCAGGCTCTTTCAAAAGGTTTTGGCTGATCTGAATACCCTCCATGCTCTGATCGAACCGCATGAGCAGGCTGTTATTGAAAAATTGCTTGCAAAAAATGGCGAGGCTCTGGCGTCTGAGAGTTTAAGCTTCCAAGCGATCTACCGTCCGATCAGTATTCTTCCTCCCGATCAGTATTCAGCGATTGTGGTTCAGGCTGCAGAAGGCTGTTCCTGGAACCGCTGCCATTTTTGTAATTTTTACAAGGATCGTCGCTTTCGGATTAAATCAGAAACCGAATTTATTGAGCATTTGCAGGCGGTTTCGAATTATCTGGGAAAAAGTGCTCTCACCCGCAAAGGCCTGTTTTTGGCAGATGGGGATGCCTTGATGATCCCACAGCCCCACCTGCTCAAACTAATCGCTGATATGCAACAGGTTTTTCCAGGAAGGCCTTGGTATAGTTTCATGGATGCTTTTCGCCCTCAAGCCAAGCAGATTTCAGATTATCAAAGGCTGGCTGAAACAGGATTGAAACGGGTTTATCTGGGCATTGAAAGTGGCTATGGCCCCTTGTTATCGCTTTTAAACAAACCAGGAGATCCCGAGCTGATGTTGACTGAAGTTTTACGTTTGAAAGAAGCGGGGCTTCAGGTCGGCTTGATTCTGATGATCGGCATAGGCGGCAGGCAGATGGCCGCAGAGCATCTCAGTGAAAGCTTAAAGTTTTTAGACGCCTTGCCCTTGGACAAAGGGGATATTGTTTATCTTTCTGAATTCATTGAACACCCGGATCAACCCTATCACCAGCAAGCACTGGAACAGGGGATCACGCCCCTCTCAGAACAAGAAATTCAAACTCAAATCCAGGCTTTTAAGCAGGGGTTGCGGCATAGTTTGGCCCAGGTTTCTCCCTATCATTTGATGGAATATATTTACTGAAACTAAACTGTTTGGACCAACTGATCGTGTCTTGTGAGGGCTCAATCGCCTGATGAGGATCCCGCAGCAAGAGATTTTCGACCCCCCAGGTTTTTTCAACTTTGAATGCTTGAAAGTTTTGGCCGGGTTTAACGGGGATTTGGCTCATGGCGTATTCAGTCAGACTGGTGATCGTCAGACTGGGATTGACCCCCAAATTGACGGGGATCATCGAACCATCGCAGACCCACATATTCTGGTAACCATAAACGCGACAGCTTAAATCAACCACTCCTTCCTGGGGAGATTGTCCAATGGCGCATCCGCCCAGGATATGGGCGGTGGTGGGAATATCCAAAAGCACTTCGTTGATGGCGGAGCCGGGTATGGCATTCATTTTTTCTGCCATGGTACGGGCAAATTGATTGGCCAAGGGGATATACGAAGGGGCTTTTTCTCCTTGCTCGGGTGCTGAGGTAAGATGCGCGCCAAAGGGCCATTTCCAACGGGCTTTGAGTTTTACCTTGAGAGAATTATCAAGGGTTTGCATAAAGAGTAGAATAATGCTTTGGCGGGCAAAGCCCACAGGGGAAAGAATCTGAAGAAAATCGCGGGGGTGTTTGAGGATATTCTGCAGAAATCTGATCTGTCGGGGCAGTTTTCCTCCGCCATCGGTCAGAAGGGTTGCGAGCAGGCCCATGGCATCAGAACCAGCAGGGTAGCGAACAGGTTCAATATGGCTGTGTGCGTCAGGATAAACGCTGGAGGTGATCGCCACCCCCTGGGAAAAATCGGCTTCAGGGTCGCGGGAGGTGACCCCCAAAATGGCTTCTGAATTGGTGCGCACCGTGTGCCCCAATTGCTCAGAGAGTCTGGGCAAATGCCCTTGGGTTTTCATTTTGAGCAAGAGTTTGAGCGTTCCCAAGACACCGGCCGACAAGACCAAATTTTTTGTTTGATAAGCTTTTCTCGGCGTACCCAGGGGATGGGTACTGCAGCGGGTGCGTAAGCTATAGCCCAGCGAGCCATCGCCTGAAAGAGGGATGATTTCTTCAACCCGGGTTTCAGGGATAATTTCGACCCCCAGTTTTTCAGCCAGAAAGAGATAGTTTTTTACCAGGGTATTTTTGGCGCCGACCCGACAGCCCACCATACAGGCTCCGCAATGGGTGCAGCCTGTTCTTTCGGGGCCATCCCCCTCGAAATAGGGATCCGGATGGGTTTTTCCTTCTTCACCGAAATACACCCCGACGGGAGTGGTTTGAAAGCTCTCTCCTGCCTGAAATTCTTCGGCGCTTTTGCGCAAAAAATCATCAGCAGGCCAAAGACGAGGGTTGGGGGTCACACCCAACATTTTTTTTGCGAGTTCGAAAAAAGGCAATAAACCTTCTTTTCCACCCAAAGCTTGGATCAATGGGTTCTCAAAGAATGAATCGGGGGGAATATACAGGGTATTGGCATAGACCAGGCTGCCGCCCCCTACACCCGCCCCACTGAGAATCAAAACATCTTTTAAAAGATTCAATCTTTGGATGCCGTAGAGACCCAGACGTGGCATCCAAAGAAACTTTTTCAAAGTCCAGTTGGTTTTGGGAAAGTCTTGATCCTGCCACCGTTTGCCACTTTCAAGCAGGGCCACTTTATAGCCTTTTTGGGCCAGCCTTAAGGCCGAAACACTGCCGCCGAAACCTGATCCAATGATCATAAAATCATATTGAGGGGCCATATTTCAATTTCCTGAAAATTTAGTTTTCATTTTAGCACCCGACTGGCTCTAAAAAAACGCAACAATCTATTGAAATGCTTTAAAGCTGAATTAAAACTCTGTTTTTAAGCGCATATTTAGCGCTTGAATTGGGTAAGTAAAAACTAGAGGCTGAGCTATGTCAATTTTTTGCTGTTTGATATGAATAGAAAAAAGCCAGAGTCGTAAGTTAAAATAAGAGTGTAAGAGAATATTAGTTTGACCGTGATAAAAACGGTTTGCAGTGGAGGAAATTTTTTTTGAAACGCAGCTCATTGGCGTTGGCATTATTGATGATTTCGTGTACGGTTTTACCTCCTGGCACAGGCCAAAAGGGGGCTGGTATACCTGGGAATTCCCCTCTGCAGCCCGCGACTTTGCCAGTCCAATCGCCTGCTTCTCAAACAGTATTTCCCCATCAACCCTTGATTGATTCAGCAGAGGCAAAGATTAGTGGCAGTGCGCAGGGAGATCATCTCAGCCTGAAAGTGATTATTCCCAGAGCCTCCTCGGGCATGCGGGTTCAAGCCTTGGAGTTGGATAAAATTTCCCATTTGCGCTCCTGGGTCTCCAGCAATGACTTGAGTGCACCTATTTTTAATTTGGATAATTATGTCGCTGTGCGTTCTGATGGTCAGAATACCGCCTTGAGTATCAAGACCGTACCTCGCGGAAAGAACCGTGTGGTCAGTGTTCAAGGCTATGACAATACGACCAACCACGCGCCGATTGAAGGGGCTTTGCTCAAAGCCGTTTACAGTTCTCCTGAAAACAGCACTGAAATTGTCTTGACCTTTACCTGGCGCTCGACGGCCACAGCTTCTGTGCTTGAATCCCTGATTAAAAAAGATCCTGCAGTCGTTGGCAACTTAAATGCAGAACAGGTCAATCAGCTGATTGAAAATCTGAACATGACCCAACTCAATGCCTTGCTTGACAAGGTGATTTATGGAAACAACCCTGTGGGGGGAACGACCTATGCACTTCATCCGTCGCGACTGAATGCAGATGTACTGGCCAAGGCGATTGTAGATGCCAATGGAACTGTGCCGGTTCTCAATGCAGGGGATCCAACCCCAGCGAATTGGATCAAGAACATGGGCGATATTACCCTTGTCGTTAAAACTCCCAATCAAAATAATTTTAACAGCCAGATTCAGGTTCAGATTACCGATCCTGCGTCTCCCGCCGTGATTATTTCAGCGGGTCAGAATTCTGCTTCTCTTCCCCAGATCATTCCCGGAACCTGGCAAGCAATTGTCAAGTTAGAGGGGCTGAATGGGGGCGTTTCAACACGCGCAAATCTCAGTGTCGATGCCAATGGCGTGGTGCAGCTCACAGAGGGAACCCAAGGCAATCCAATTATTTTACCGCCGGTGATCAAGGCTATAACGGCCACTCAAGGAGCCAGTGGCACCCAAATTACCTTAACAGGGGATGGCTTTAATCCTGCCGGTGGCAATACCGTCAAGTTTGGGACAGTGACCGCCACCGTAGACGTGACCTCAGCAACTTCTTTGGTGGTGACCGTTCCACCGGGCATTTCGGGAACGGTTCCGATTCAGGTTACCAACAATGGCAAAACCAGTAATCAGGTTAACTTTAATGTTGAAAGCAAAATTGTCTCTTTGAGCAAGCCCGGTGGCAAAGCTGGAGATACGCTGACACTTCAGGTTTCAGGTTTTGATGCGAGCAGCTCAAATCCCACCGTGACGTTTGCTGGGGGGGCCAATGCCACCGTTACCGGTACCACGGCGGGTTCGATTACGGTAACGGTTCCTGCAGGAGCGACCACAGGGGCGATAAGCGTTACTCCTCAGGGAGGAACGGCTTTACAGAGCCCAACCTATACCCTCAATACCCCTGTGATTACCAGTTTAAACCCCGAGTCTGGCAGCGTGGGTGCGACAGTTACTGTCAAAGGTGCGAATTTTACGGGCGCAACAGGTGCCACTGTTAATGGACAGGCGGTGACTGATCTGACGGTGGTAGATGACAATACCCTTACCTTTAAAGTGCCCGTGGGGGCAACCTCAGGTGCAGTGCAAGTTACCACCAATCAAGGAACAGGAACATCTCAAACCCCATTGACAGTTCCTCAGCAAATTGTGGCGTTGAGTTCTCCCGGTGGGAAGGCTGGCGATTCTGTTACGATTACGGTATCTGGTTTTAATCCCCAGACCTCAAACCCAACGGTTACGTTTGCGGGGGGAGCAACCGCAACGATTACGGGCAGCACCAACAGTACGCTTACGGTGACGGTTCCTGCGGGGGCTACTACGGGTGCGATTACTGTCACTCCTCAGGGGGGAACGGCTTTACAGAGTTCAACCTATACCCTCAATACCCCTGTGATCAGCAGCTTTAACTCGAATGTGGCGATTGGCCAACAGGTGGTGCTGAGTGGCGCCAATTTCACCAATGCAACCCAGGTTACTTTTAATGGCGTTGCGGCCCCCACCTATACGGTCAATAATGATGGGACGATCACGGTGACCGTTCCGCCGGGGGCGACCGATGGTCCGATTCGCGTCACCACCCCCAGTGGCACAGGCACTTCAGCTACCAATTTTGTGCTCTTGAAACCTCCCACCATCACCCATGTGAATTATAATCCGCTTCAACCGCTTGCGCCGATTGTTTTAACGGGAACCAATTACGTGCCGGGCAGTACCCTGATGATTGGCACGACTTCTATCAATCCCAATACCTATACGATTGACAGTACTACACAAATTACGATTCATACGCCGCCCCAGAACCTTGCAATGGATTCGGTAACGGTTTTGAATGCCTCTGGAAGCGCTGTTTCTTCTTTGATTTACAAGGACGTGATCAATTTCGTAGGCGATGCGACCAAAGTCGTGAGAACAGACGTGAATTTTGCAATCGATTCCCCCCATGGGATCAATGTGGATCACGATACCAATATCTATATCGCCTCGCTTTTGCATAAGGTTTATAAATTCAATTCGGCAGGTCAGAATCAATACGTTTCCGGAGACGGTATTTCCGGTTGGCGGAAAGACGAAGTTACAAATCCAACGGCTAAATTTTTCGAAACGACCCTGGCCAATGCCCGTTTCAATGGGCCTGAAGATTTGGCCAATGATGCTGCGGGCAATATTTATGTTGCCGATACCACCAATCATGCGATCCGAAAAATAACAACGGATGGAAAAGTTCAGGTCCTTGCCCGCTTGCCTGGGCCCGAGGGGATTGAGATCAGTTCCAATGGTATCTTATATGTGACAGGCAATGATCCGCCCAATGGCAATGCCACCACTTCCTATGTGATGAAAATTACGGATCTGAATACTTTGCCCAGCGATGCGCAAATCAGAGCCTATGATGCAGATGCCAACAGTGATGGCAAAGCTGATCACACCATGACAACGAATGTTACGGTGATTGCAGGTGGGGCGACCAGTGGCCCAGCGACGGCAACCCCGGTAAGCCCCATTTCGGCTGCACGGTTTTTGCATCTAGAAGGCTTGGGCATTGATGGCCAAGGCAATGTATTTGTTGCCGACGTCGACAATTTCCAAATTCGCAAAATTGATTTGCAGAACAATTCTGTCAGCGTCTTTGCGACTTTGTCCTGGAGTTATCCTGTATTAAATTCTGATACCAAGCCTTATATTGAAATGCATGAAATCAGAGTAGATCCACAGGGCAATGTTTTTGTTCCAGCCGCCTGTTGTAATTGGCTGTTTAACAATGCTGCTAAAATCTACAAAATTTCGCCCACGGGGCAGATTTCAAAAATTGCGGGCACGGGTACTTTCAGTGTGCTGGAAGGAAAACCCTTGACTGAGGCCACGTTCAGCAGTCCTCGTGGGGTCGACTTTGCGCCCAATGGTACCCTCTATATTTCAGATACCGGTTGGGGCATTCGCAGAATTGATCGGTTTCAACCCTTAGCAGTCAACCCATGAAACAGATTTCACGGCTTTTGGGCGTTCTTCTGTTGGGAGCCTTGAGCTTCAGTTGCAGTGATGTGCAACTGAATTATGGCGGGCCCTTGAACGGCTTGGTCAGTTTAAGTGATCGCAATCGCAATGCAAATATTCCCAACACCCAGGAAAATTTTGAGCCGCAAAGGGTGCCGATTCCATCACCAACGCCCAATGACCGGGGACGGGGGGATGGGGGGGGGCCCCAAGACTCACAGAGCACTCCTAATGATCAAACGGCTGTCTCTCCTGCGAATTTAGACCAAAAGAATGAAGCTACGGATCAAAAAGGGGTGGGAGATCCTGTTCCTTCGCTTAAATTGCGTGCAATTCCAGGGATTGTCAATCTTTCTGGCTTTGGCAGTGAACAAACCATGACTTTGTTATTGCAGGATAAAGATGGCAATACCTTGGATTTAAGCCGGTTTGAGTTTAATTGGGAGTCACTCTCTCCAAATTTAATTGAGGTCACTCAAAAAGGAGTGATTCGTTCTAAAACCAGCTCAGGTACCTATAAGGTCGTGGTCAGTTTAAAGTCTGATCCCTCCATCAAAGCTGAAATCGAAGTAATCATCGGTGCAGCCAGCTCCTCAGGGGGGGGCGGCGGCGGCGGTGGCGGAGGTGGTGGGGCTGCTCCGCCACCTGCGGCAGGTGGTGGGGGTGGCGGGGCTACCCCATCGGTCCAAGTCACAGCTCTCAGTGCCACACAAGGCAGTGTAGGGGAGTCAGTTACCCTCACGGTCAGTGGATTTAATCCCCAAACCAGTACGCCGACTGTTACCTTTAGCAACAATCTTCAAGCGACTGTCACTGCAACTTCAGCAAACACGATTACGGTGACGGTTCCCCAAGGGGCAGTCACTGGATCCATCACGGTAAGCTCTGCAGAGGGAACAGCCAACAGTTCAAACTTTACGATTGTCTTGAAGGACAATATTACGGGTATTGTTATCTTTCAGTAGCTTTTTTCAGTTTTTGTTGATTTAAAGCCTGTGCGACTGCATCCTTGGATGCATATCCCAACTGTACCAAAAGGGTTCCCAATCCCTTCTGATTATGTTTTGGATCCATCTGCAGGGAGAGAGCATGTTGTAATTGCCATTCCTTGATAATATTGGCTTGTAGCAGAAGATCTCCAAGCCGAAGGTGTTGTTTATCCTCATGGGTTTGGATTTGAGCAGGTTTTCTGGCCTTGACTTGAAGCGATAAGGCTTTGGCCACCTGCTCTTTTCCTGCGTAGCCCAATTGCACCAGCAGGGTCCCCAGTGGGGTTTTTACTTCTTGTTCTTTTTGGCTGCAGAGGGCGTGTACCAATTGCCATTCATGGATCAGGTTATTCTCAAGCATGATTTGCCCCAACATTTTGCCAAGCTGAGCAGAGGCCGGCAGAGCTGTCTGCTGGGGGGGGGGATCTTGATGCAGATCCGGTGAATCAAGCTTATTGAGCAAATTATTTACAGAAACTTCTGAATCAATTTGATCTTTCCCTTTGTTTTGAAAAGAAATTAACTCTGATTCGGTAATATACTCAAATGAAACTAAAATTTCTTCGATATCCATCATTTGTGAGCTGGGCAGGCGGCATTGATATTCTAGGGCTTCCGTCAGTTGCTCGTGGGTAAGTTTTCCTGCCTGAACCAATCTCTGGCCCAAATTATGATCATTGCTCATGTTTAAAGTTCCTTTGAATTACACACTAAACATATTACATTGAATTTACCGGACATGCTGTAAAGCCCCTTCCTTATCTATGCTGATCTGTAGCGTTCGCTCGCGTTTACGAACAGCTCAAGGCTAGGTGGGGGCTTTACAGCAGGGGTATATGAGGCATACCCAGCTTCGCTGGGTCATAATACCTTTCAATTGTTATTATTTTATACTCAAATTATTGGCGTAATATGCAGTATAATACCCTTATGTTAGTGTATGAATTTAAACTCAAAGGCAAGC